>CAYVUV010000338.1:0-2370 GCA_964455095.1 uncultured Binatia bacterium (SeqCode) | reverse complement strand
GAAGGTGATGGTGATCGTCGGTCCTTTCCTGGCGTAGGTGCTGTAGGCGAGAAAGGCGGCGATTGCCGCCGCCAGAAGCGGAATCAGCCACACCAGCGGCAGCCCGTGGCGCCGCTCGACGACGACATCTGGCACCGCCGCCGACGGCAAACGGTCGTTGCTATCGCTCATGATTCGCTCCCGCGGCGTCCCAGAGCAGGCGCGGATCGAAGCTCATGGCCGCAAACATGGTCAACACGACGACGCCCGCGAACGAGATGGCACCGACGCCGGGCTCGATCGTGGCGATGGACCCGAGCCGCACCAGGGCGACGAGGATCGACAGCATGAAGATGTCGATCATCGACCAACGCCCCACCGCTTCGACGATGCGGTAGAGCACGGTGCGCTGGCGCACCCGCCCGCGCGCGCGCCGGTGGACGGACACGAGCAGATAGGCGAGGCCGATGAGCTTGAGCACGGGCACGGTGATGCTGGCGAAGAACACCAGCAGCGCCAGCGGCCACATGCCGCCCTCGAGCAGTTCCGACACGCCGCCCAGGATGGTGGACGGCGCGCCGCGCCCGAACGAGATGACCGTCATCACCGGATAGACATTGGCGGGCACGTAGAGGACCACCGCGGCGAGCATCAGCGCCCAGCTGCGGCTCAAGCTGTTGGGCTTGCGCCGGTGCATGAGCGCGCCGCAGCGCCGGCAGCGCCCCTCCTGACCGTGGGCCAACACCGGCAGGCGACTCACCAGCTCGCAGACGTGGCAGCCGACCAGCTGCGCCTGCTCGGCCGGCGCCGGCGGCGGCCCGAGCGGCGCGCGCTGCACATGCTCCCAGACATCGTCGGGATCGTAGGCGGCGTCGGCGGCGACCATCGTCACGATCAGACCGACGAACGCGATCATCGAAGGGCCGATCTCGATCGTGGCGAGATCGATCAGCTTGGCGTAGGCGACCAGCACGCCGAGCAGGAACACTTCCGTCATCGCCCACGGATGCACCACCTCGACGAGGCGAAACAGCGGCGCCATGTAACGCGGCTGCCGGCCGCGGTGGAGTGGCACCAGGACAGCCAGGCTCACCAGGATCTTCAACAGCGGAAAGGCGATCACCAGCAGAAACACCAGGATCGCCAACTCCCACAGCCCGTCGCGGTAGAGATTCAGCGCGCCGGACATCAGTACACTCGGCTGCGCGCGCCCCTCGAGCTCGAGCGTCATAAAGGGGAAGCTGTTGGCGACGCCCCACAGCACGAGCGCGCCCAGGTACAGCGACAGCGCCCGCTCCGCCGGGTTGCGCCGGTGCGCCAGCAGCACCGCGCCGCAGCGCCCGCACTTCGCCTGCGCCCCGGCGGGGATGGCCCGCATTTCGTGTAACAGGCCGCAGTCGTGGCAGCGCCGCAGGGACACAGCCGGCGTCGCCGCGCTAGGACTGCTCAACGGTGCACTCCGCCAGCTGCCAATGCTCCACCCGCTCTCATGCCGCGCGATGTTGGCAGCTCAGCGGCCCGCCTGTCCAGAAGATGCGCGGAAAGTTCGCGGAAATCTGCTCCGGCGCGGCACTGATTTTCCGCCAACCTTCCGCACTCCTTCCGGACTGGCAATGCCTGCCGTGCCACGGTATGCCCGGCGCATTGCCATCGCAAAGACAGGGGGGCAGCGAACGATGAGAGGACACGGACTGGTGGCTCGGTGGGGCGCCGCGCTGCTCGCGCTGACGCTGGCGGCGGCAGCCGCGGCGGAGGAGACGACCTACTCGGGGGGCTTCTTGGACCGCTCGACCCTCACGGGCGATTGGGGCGGCGCCCGCAATGACCTCGCCGCCAAGGGCGTCACGTTCAATCTGAGCCTGACACAGGTCGGGCAAGGCGTCGTCGACGGCGGCAAGGACGCCAGCTGGCAGTACAGCGGGCGGGGCAATCTCACCACCAGTCTCGATACACAGAAGCTCGGCCTGTGGCCCGGTGGGTTCCTGACAATGGAGCTCGAGGGCAACTACTCCAAGTCGGTCAACGGCAGCACCGGAGCGCTCATGCCGGTGAACAGCAATCAGCTCTATCCGGAGCCCACCGGCGACAACTTCAACGTGCCGCAACTGTCGTTCGCGCAGTTCCTGTCCCCCTACGCCGGCGTGATCCTCGGCAAGTTGGACACCTTGTCCGGCGATGCGAACGAGTTTGCGCACGGCAAGGGCGACACCCAGTTCATGAACCTGGCGTTGAACATCAACCCGACCCTCTTGCTGGCGGTGCCGTATTCGACGCTGGGCGCCGGCGTGATCGTTCTGCCGACCAAGGACCCCCACGCCGCCATCCTCAACTTCATGGTGCTGCAGGGCAACGGTCAGGCCAGCACGCCCGGCTTCGACGACCTCGACGACG
>CAYVUV010000337.1:0-27221 GCA_964455095.1 uncultured Binatia bacterium (SeqCode) | reverse complement strand
GATCGATCCCACAGTACAATCCATTCATCTCCACACCTCCTCCCCACGGGTTGGTTGCGTCGGTCCGGTTCAACCGAACGTTACAACCCGTGGGGTGAGGCCTTCCAGATGATCTTCAGGGGAGGTTCCATTTGAGGGGTAGGCCAGATCAACCTCCCCCTGACCCCCTCCTTGGAAAGGAGGGGGAAATGTCCGACGGAGAGGAACCGGGATTTTCGAGCTCGGATCATGCGGAACATTCCCCTCGATCCCGATACCGATTCCGACCCCGACTCCGACCAGAGCGCCGTTCAACGGTGACTTTGTGTGCAAATCCGCTTGGCCGGCAAGATCTACCTCCCCCCAACCCCCTCCTTGGAAAGGAGGGGGGACCGGAGAAGGGACGCGGGACCGGATCTGCGTGCGACGCCGCAGCAGTTGTCACTGGGCCGCGAGTTCGTGGCATAAGTCGATGGCGATCTCGGGAGCTCGATACTTGAGGGTGCAGACCTGCCGTCGGCCGGCGTGTCGCGAAGCGTGGGCCGGGGTGCGGCTCGGGGTGACGGTGCTGTTGCTCGGCGCGCTGCTCGGGTGTCGCGGCGCGGGGACGGGCGAGACCGTGGTCGAGCTGTGGGCCATGGGGCGCGAGGGGGAGGTGGTGCAGCAGCTGGTGCCGGCGTTCGAGAGCCGCCATCCGGGCGTGCGCGTGCGCGTGCAGCAGATTCCCTGGAGCGCGGCGCACGAGAAGCTGCTCACCGCGTATGTCGGCGGGTCGATGCCGGATGTCTTTCAGGTCGGCAACACGTGGATCCCCGAGCTGGTGGCGCTCGGCGCCGTGGCGCCGCTCGATGCGCGCGTCGCCGCTTCCGCCGCGGTGACGGCGGCGGATTATTTTCCCGGCATCCTCGACACCAACACCGTCGACGGCGCGCTCTACGGCGTGCCGTGGTACGTCGACACGCGCCTGCTGTTCTACCGCCGCGACCTGCTCGAGGCGGCCGGGGTCGCCGAGCCGCCGCGCACCTGGGCGGCATGGTTCGACGCCATGCGGCGCGTCAAGGCGCGCGCCGGGCCGGGCAAGTACGCGGCGCTGCTGCCGCTCGACGAGTGGCAGTTGCCGGTCATCCTGGCGTTGCAACTCGGCGCCGAGCCGCTGCGCGACGGCGACCGCTACGGCAACTTTCAGAGCCCCGGCGTGCGCCGCGCGTTCGAGCTCTATCTCGATCTGTTCCGCCAGGAGCTGGCGCCGCGCACCGGCGCGGCGCAGGTCGGCAACCTGTATCACGACTTCGCCGAAGGCTTCTTCGCGTTCTACGTCTCCGGACCGTGGAACATCGGCGAGTTCGGCCGCCGCCTGCCGCCGGCGCTGCGCGAGGCGTGGGCCACCGCGCCAATGCCCGGGCCCGACGCCGGCACCTATCCCGGCCCGTCGCTCGCCGGCGGCGCCAGCCTGGCGCTGCACGCCGCCTCGCGCCGCGCCGCGCCGGCCTGGCAGCTGATTGAGTATCTGTCCGAGCCGGCGCAGCAGGTCGAGTTCTACCGTCTCACCGGCGACCTGCCGGCGCGGCGCAGCGCCTGGGACGCCGCCGCGCTGCGCGCCAATCGCCACGCCCAGGCGTTCTGGGCGCAACTGCAGGCGCTGCGCTCGACGCCCAAGATTCCCGAGTGGGAGCGCGTCGCCGAGACGATCACGCGCTACGCCGAGGCGGCGGTGCGCGGCACGATGCCCGCGGCCGCGGCGCTGGCGGCGCTCGACGCCGATGTCGATGCGATGCTCGAGAAACGGCGCTGGATGCTGGCACGCCGCGAGGCGCCGCGATGAGCGATACCCAACCGACGCCGGTGCGCACCAGCGCCGTCAACCCGGCCTGGTGGTTCGTCGCCCCGGCGCTGACCGCGATCGGCGTCTTCTTCTTCCTGCCGGTGGTGGCGGCGCTGGTGCTCAGCCTGACCGACTTCGACATCTACGCCATCGCCGACCGCGCCAACCTGCGCTTCGTCGGTTTCGACAACTACCGCCGCCTGCCGCACGAGCCGCTGTTCTGGGTGGCGCTGCGCAACACCGCCTACTTCGTTCTCGTCGGCGGCCCGCTCTCGGTCGGCGTCTCGCTCGCCGCGGCGTTGTTGGTCAACGCCAAGCTGGTGCGCGGCAAGGCCTTCCTGCGCACCGTCTTCTTTCTCCCGGTGGTGACGACGCTGGTCGCCGTCGCGGTGGTGTGGCGCTATCTGTACCACCCGCGCAGCGGGCTGCTGAACTACGGCCTCGGCCTGCTCGGCGTGCAGCCCATCGATTGGCTCGGCGATCCGCTGTGGGCCATGCCGGCGATCATCGCCATGGCGGTGTGGAAGAACTTCGGTTTCAACATGGTGATCTTCATCGCCGGCCTGCAGAGCATTCCCGAGCGGCTCTACGAGGCGGCGGCGATCGATGGCGCCGGCGCGGCGCGCCAGTTCCGCTGGGTGACGCTGCCGATGCTGGCGCCGACGTTTCTGTTCGTCACCGTGATGACCATGATCGGCTACTTCCAGCTCTTCGCCGAGCCCTACGTGATGACCAAGGGCGGGCCGGAGAACAGCACGCTGAGCATCGTGCTGCTGATGTACGAGCAGGGCTTCCGCTGGTGGAACATCGGCTACGCGGCGGCGCTGGCCTTCGTGCTCTTCGCCATCATCCTGGTCGCGACGATCGTGCAGCTGCGCCTGCGCGCCGCGCAGCCCGCGGGCGGAGACGCGCGATGAAGCGGGCGCTGGCCGCCGTGCTGCTCTACGGCGCGCTCGCCGCCGGCGTGGTGCTGACGCTGCTGCCGCTGCTGTGGATGGTCGCCGCGTCCTTCATGCCGCCCGGCGAGGCCAACACGCTGCCGCCGCGGCTGTGGCCGAGCGCGCCGACGCTGGAGCACTATCGGGCCCTGTTCACGCGCCTGAACCTGGCGCACTACATCGTCAACAGCGCGCTGCTCGCCGCCGCCGTGACGGCGATCTCGCTGCTGTTCAACTCGATGGCCGGCTACGCCTTCGCCAAGCTGCCGTTCACCGGACGCGAGCGCTTGTTCCAGCTGCTGCTCGCCGCGCTGGTCATCCCGGCGCAGGTCAGCATGTTGCCGCTGTTTCTCATGCTCAAGCAGCTCGGGCTCATCAACACCTACGGCGCCGTCATCGTGCCCGGCATGGCCAGCATCTTCGGCATCTTCATGATCCGCCAGTATGCGCTGTCGATTCCCGACACCGTGCTCGACGCCGCCCGCATCGACGGCGCCGGCGAGTGGCGCATCTACTGGTCGCTCGTCCTGCCGCTGTGCCGGCCGATTTTGGTCACGCTCGCCATCTTCACGTTCATGGGGACGTGGAACGACTTCATGTGGCCGCTGATCGTTTTGACCGACGACGCCATGTACACGCTGCCGGTGGCGCTGGCGAACCTCACCGGCGAGCACGTGCAGGACACCGAGTTGATGATGGCCGGATCGGTGCTGACCGTGCTGCCGGTGCTGCTGGTCTTTGTGGCGTTGCAACGGTACTACATTGCGGGCTTGATGAGCGGCAGCATCAAGGAGTAGGAGGCGCCGTGTCGAGACGCGGTTGGTGGGGTGGGCTGCTGGTGGTGGTACTGCTGCGCGCGGCGATCGCGATGGGCGAGGTGGTCGTCCTCGACGATTTCGAGGACGTCACCGACTGGACGGCGATCACCTCCAACGGCGGGCACGTCGAGATCGGGCAGGACCCCGGCCCGACCGGCATGGCGATGCGCATCGATTTCGACCTGCGCGACAGCAGCGGCTACGTGATCGTGCGCAAAGCGCTCGACCTGAAGTTGCCGCAGAACTACGCCTTCACGTTCCAGCTGCGCGCCGTGGCGTCGCCGAATACCTTCGAGGTCAAGCTCGTCGACCCGCAGCAGAACGTCTGGTGGCGCCAGCTGCGCGACTTCACCTTCCCCACCGATTGGCAGCGCGTGATGATCAAAAAGCCGCGCTTCGTCTATGCCTGGGGCCCGGCCGGCGGCGGCGTGCCGGAGCGCGTGGCGGTGATCGAGATCGCGCTCGCCGCCGGCACCGGCGGCAAGGGCTCGGTGTGGATCGATCAACTGCAGTTGGAGGAGCGCCCGGCGCCGAGCGCCAGCGACCCCAAGCCGACCGCCCGCGCCTCGACGACCATGCCCGGCTCCGACCCCGCTTTCGTGCTCGACCGCGATCCGAAGACGACCTGGCGCAGCGGCTCGCTGGCCGGCGATCAGTGGCTGCTGATCGATTTCGAGCAGCTGCGCGAGTACGGCGGCCTGGTGATCGACTGGGATCCGCAGGACTTCGCCACCGCCTACCAGGTGCAGACCTCCGACGACGGCGAGCAGTGGACGACGGCGTACGCGATCGACACCGGCAACGGCCGGCGCGACTACATCTACATGCCCGACGCCGAGTCGCGCTACGTCCGCCTCGCCCTGCAGCGCCCCAGCCGCGACCAGGGCTATGGCATCGTCGCCGTCAGCGTGCAGCCGTTCGAGTTCTCGGCCTCGCCGAACAATTTCTTCGCGGTGATCGCGGGCGATGCGGCGCCGGGGATCTATCCGAAATATTTCTACGGCAAGCAGACCTATTGGACGGTGATCGGCGTCGACGGCGACGACAAGGAAGCGCTGATCAACGAAGAGGGCATGCTCGAAGTCGATCAGGGCTCGTTCTCGATCGAGCCGTTCCTGCTCGTCGACGGCGCGCTCATCACCTGGAACCAGGTCGAGACGACGCAGGAGCTGATGGACGGCTACCTGCCGATTCCCACCGTGCGCTGGCACATCGACTCGCTGGAGCTCGCTGTGACGGCGTATGCCTCCGGCGCCGCCGGGGCGTCGACGCTCAACGCCACCTACCGCCTGACGAACCACGCCGACGAGGGGCGCCATGTGGCGCTGTTTCTCTCCGTGCGGTCCTTCCAGGTCCTGCCGCCCTGGCAGTCGCTCAACATGATCGGCGGCGTGGCGCCGATTCACGATCTGGAGTTCGATCGCCCGACGGTGTGGGTGAACGGCAACAAATCCGTCACGTCGCTGACGCTGCCCGATCGCTTCGGCGCCTCGACGATGGCCCAGGGTCCGGTGGTCGACTTTCTCGTCGAGGGCCGGCTGCCGGCGCAATCGCTGGTGTCGGATCCGGTCGGCTACGCATCGGGCGCGTTGCGCTACGACTTCGACCTCGCGCCGCGCTCGTCCGAGGAGGTCTACGTCGCCGTGCCGTTCCACGATGCGCACGTCGACGAGCCGCTCGGCGGCGCCGCCGATGTCGTGCACGCGCACGTCACCGCCGAGATCGAGGAGACGGCGCGCGGCTGGCGCGCGCGGCTCGGGCGGGTCGACATCCAACTGCCGCCGGGGGCCGAGAAGCTGACCAACTCGATGAAGTCGGCGCTGGCGCACATCCTGATCAACCGCGACGGCGCCGCCATCCAGCCCGGTTCGCGCACCTATGCGCGCTCCTGGATCCGCGACGGCGCCATGACCTCCGACGCGCTGCTGCAGATGGGGTTCACCGAGGAAGTGCGCGCCTTCATTCGCTGGTTCGCCACGTTCCAGCAGCCCGACGGCAAGGTGCCCTGCTGCGTCGACAAGCGCGGCGCCGATCCGGTGCCCGAGCACGACAGCCCCGGCGCGTTCATCTACACGATCATGCAGTACTACCGCTTCACGCGCGACGTGGGCTTCGTCAACGAGGTCTGGCCGCACGTGGTCAAGGCGGCGGACTACATCGCCGCGCTGCGCGAGCAGCGTCTCACCGCGGCCTACACGTCGGGCGAAGCGCAGCGCTTCTACGGCCTGTTGCCCGAGTCGATCAGCCACGAGGGCTATAGCGCGCACCCGGTGCACGCGTACTGGGACGACTTCTTTGCGCTGCGCGGCCTGAAGGACGCCGCCGACCTGGCGGGCGTGATCGGCGACGACGCGCACGCGCTGAGCTACGCGGCGCTGCGCGACGCGTTCCGCACCGATCTCTACGCGTCCATCAACCGCACCATCGAGCGCTACCACCTCGACTACATTCCCGGCTCGGCCGACCTCGGCGATCTCGACCCGAGCTCCACCGCCATCGCCCTGGTGCTGGGCGGCGAGGGCCGATACTTGCCCGAGCCGGCGCTGACCCACACCTTCGATCGCTACTACGCCGACCTGCAGGCGCGCTTCGGCGGCGCCGTGCCCTGGCAGGCGTACACGCCCTACGAGCTGCGCAACGCCGCGGCGTTCGCGCTGCTCGGCCAGCGCGAACGCGCTCTCGAGGTGATGGAGATCATGCTCGCCGACCAGCGACCGGCGGCGTGGAACCAATGGGCGGAAATCATCTGGCGCGACCCCAACGTACCCAAGTTCATCGGCGACATGCCGCACAGCTGGATCAGCTCGACCTATCTGGTCGCCTTCCGTACCCTGTTCGCCTACGAGCGCGAAGAAGACCGCGCGCTCGTCCTCGCCGCCGGCGTGCCGCAGGAATGGCTCGAAGAACCTGGGGTGAGCGTGCGGCGTCTGCCGACCTATTACGGCGCGCTGAGCTACCGCCTGCGCCGCGAGGGCCCGACGACGCTGCACCTGACCCTGTCGGGCGACCTCAGTGTGCCGCCGGGCGGCATCGTCCTCCGACCGCCACTGCCGCAGCCGCTCACCGCGGTGACCATCAACGGCGCGCCTGCCGAGGCGTTCGACGCCGCCAGCGTCGTCATCCGCGCCTTCCCGGCCGACGTCGTTCTCGAGCACGCGCCCGAGCCTACCCCCGCCCCGCTGTCGCTTCCCGGCGCCCCCGAGCCCACCACCGCCGCGGAGTCGATGCCGGGCGCACCCGAGCCGTCGCCGACAACCCAGCCGGCGGCACCGGCGAGTGAGTGAGCGCGCTGGGGGCTTTGCCCCGCAGCCCGCGACAGAAGTCCGCTCCCTCCGGGGGCTTTGCACAAAAGCCTTTTCTCGCCCGATCGTGCCTCTCCCGTCGGGGTCGGAATCGCTATCGGCATCGGAATCGATTCCTGTTCCAGGGATTCCGCGGTTCCTGGCGAATCGCATCGACACAGGCCGCAATTCATTTCGTTGCCCTCGATCCCGATACCGATTCCGACCCCGACTCCGACCAGAGCGCCGTTCAACGGTGACTTTGTGTGCAAAGCCCCCTCCGGGAGAGGAACCAGAGGGACCGCGCCGTCAGGTGCCGGTGCCGCCGAGCGAGCGGCCGTCGGCGTCGAACAGGTAGACCTGCGCCGCGTCGACGTGCAGGGCAATCGGCGCGCCCTTCTCGAGCGGCTCCATGCCGGGCAGGCGCGCCGTCAGCGGCACGCCGCCGTCGGGCAGCGCTGCGTCGGCGACGCGCATGTACACGAGCCGCTCGTGGCCCAGGTACTCGACGTGCGAGACGGTGGCCGCGATGGCGCCGGCTTCATTCGTCGCGCGGGTCAGGCCTTCGGGGCGCACGCCGCCGGTGAGCGGCCGGTCGAGGTGCTGGCGCACGGCGGGCAGATGCGCCAGGTCGATCGGCAGGCGTTGCGCGCCGATGGCGAGCTGCAGGTGGCCGGAGGCGTCGGCCGTGACGCGGGTGGGAAAGAGGTTCATCGGCGGGTTGCCGATGAAGCCGGCGACGAAGACGTTGGCGGGGTGCGCGTAGAGCTCGCCCGGCGGCGCCACCTGCTGCAGGCGGCCTTTGTCGAGCACGGTGACGCGATGGCCGAGTGTCATCGCCTCGACCTGATCGTGGGTGACGTAGATCATCGTCGTGCCGGTGCGCTGCTGCAGCTCGCCGATCTCCGCCCGCACCTGCACGCGCAGCTTGGCGTCGAGGTTGGAGAGCGGCTCGTCGAGCAGGAACACGGTCGGCTCGCGCACCAGCGCGCGGCCCATCGCCACGCGTTGGCGCTGCCCGCCGGAGAGCTGCTTGGGCTGCCGATCGAGCAGCGCGGCGATGGCGAGAATCTCGGCCGCCCAGTCGACGCGGCGCTGGATCTCGGCGCGCTCGAGGCCGCGCATGCGGAGCGGAAACTCGAGGTTGCGGCGCACCGACATGTGCGGGTAGAGCGCGTAGTCCTGGAAGACCATCGCGACGTTGCGCTGCTGCGGCGGCAGATCGTTGACCACCTGGTCGCCGATGCGCACCGTGCCGCTGGTGACGGTCTCGAGCCCGGCCAGCATGCGCAGCAGGGTCGACTTGCCGCAGCCCGACGGGCCGACGAAGACCATCAGCTCGCCGTCGGCGATCTGCAGCGTGCAGTCCACGACGGCGCTGGTGCCGTCGGGAAAGCGCTTGGAGACATGTTCGAAGGCAACGCTCGCCATGCCAGTGCGCACCGGATTCGCGTGCGCAGGTCCTTTGGCCCGCGGCGCCGACCGAGTCAAGCCGCGCCCGCCGCCTTCCCCCATTGGCAAGGGGGGGTCAGAGGGGATTTTTGAACTCTGATCATTCGCAAAATCCCCCTCAATCCCCCTTTGCAAAAGGGGGAAGTCAGAGCCGCGCTCCGCGAGAAAGTCGATCGCTCGCAAGGGGGGCGGAACTTCGCCTGAAGTTCTGCTAGGCACGGAGGCCAATGGAATCGATCTGGGTCTGGGTCGCGTTCAACGCCTTCGTGCTGGCCATGCTGGCGATCGATCTCGGGGTGTTCCACCGCCAGGCGCACGAGGTGTCGGTGCGCGAGGCGGCGGGCTGGAGCGTGACCTGGATCGCCCTGTCGTTGACGTTCAACCTGGGGCTGTATTTCATCATGGGGTCGCAGGCGGGCCTCGAGTTCCTCACCGGCTATCTGATCGAGAAGGCGCTGTCGGTCGACAACATTTTCGTCTTCGTCCTCATCTTTTCGTACTTCGGCGTGCCGTCGCGCTACCAGCACCGCATCCTGTTCTGGGGCATCATCGGCGCGCTGCTGCTGCGCGGCGCGATGATCGGCGCCGGGGCGTACCTGATCGAGCGCTTTCACTGGATCGTCTACGTGTTCGGCGCCTTCCTGGTGTTCACCGGCATCCGCATGGCGACGCAGGACGAGCAGGCGATCGACCCCGATGCGAACCCGATCATCAAGCTGATGCGGCGCGTGATGCCGGTGACCAACACCTACGACGGGCAGAAGTTCTTCACCCGCGCGGCGCTGCGCGCGGGCGGCCCGGTGCGCCGCGCGGCCACACCGCTGTTCGTCGTTCTGGTGCTGGTCGAGACCACCGACGTGATCTTCGCGCTCGATTCGATTCCGGCGATCTTCGCCGTGACGCGCGATCCGTTTCTGGTCTACACGTCGAACGTCTTCGCCATCCTCGGCCTGCGCGCGCTCTACTTCCTGCTCGCCGGCGTGATCCACAAGTTCCACTACCTGCAGCTCGGGCTGTCGATCGTGCTCTGCTTCGTCGGCGCCAAGATGCTGCTGGTGGATTTCTACAAGGTGCCGATCGGGATCTCGCTCGGTGTCATCGCCGTCATCCTCGCCGTGTCGGTCGGGGCGTCGCTGTGGTTTCCGAAAGAGGAAGCGGAGGAACCGGCGCCGGCGCACGACGGCGAGGGGAAGTCGTGAGCCGCGTGTAGATTGAGCCTGTCGAGTTCCGAGCCTGATCAGTCACACAAATCCCCCTCAATCCCCCTTTTTCAAAGGGGGAAGTTGGCCTTTGGAGGGCATCCCGATGCAGCGATTCTTCCCGCCGTTCGTCGGCGGCCGTGGTGCCGTGGGCCTGTTGATGGTGCGCGTCGTGTCCGGGGCGGCTTTCGTGCTGCACGGATGGTCGAAGATTCAGGATCCGTTCGGCTGGATGGGGCCCGAGGCGCCGGTGCCCGGTTTCCTGCAGGCGCTGGCGGCGGTGTCGGAGTTCGGCGGTGGCCTGGCGTGGATCGCCGGCCTGCTGACGCCGTTGGCATCGCTCGGGCTCGTCTGCACGATGGCCGTCGCGGCAGCGTTTCACATCGGTCGCGGCGACCCGTTCGTCGGTCGCGAGGGTTCGTACGAGCTGGCCCTGGTCTATCTGGCTACCGCGCTGCTTCTGCTGCTGGTCGGTCCGGGGACGCTATCGGCCGACGCCGCGCTGTTCCGGCGCACGCCTGCCAGAGGCTGAGACCGCGCCGGTTTTCTTCCGCGGTGCGCTTGGATATAACCGCGCGCAGCTCACATGCGGCCACGCTGAGCCGCCGATCAATAAAGGGGTAAGCGATGTTGACGCGCACACGGGTCCTCCTCTTCACGCCGGCCGTGCTGATCGGGGCACTGCTGGTGATGTCCGGCCGACCGACCCTGGCGCAGGGGCCCGGCGTCGGTCCGTGCGGGCCAGAGGTGCAGAAGTTCTGCAAGGGTGTCCAGCCCGGGCAGGGACGCATCCGCGAGTGCCTCAAGGGGCACACGGGCGACCTGTCGGATGCGTGCAAGCAGCACGTCGAGACCGGTCAGTGGCCCGGGCAGGGCGGCCCGGGAGCGCGGCAGGGTGGCCCCGGGGCCCGCGGTGGATTCTTCGCGGTCTGCAAGGCCGACCTGGAGAAGTACTGCAAAGACGTGAAGCAGGGGGAGGGCCGGCTGCTGAACTGCCTGCGCGCACACGAATCCGAAGTGACGCCGGGCTGCAAAGCGCAGATCGGCGGCGCGCCGGCCAAGCCCGCCGCCCCCGCCGCTGCCGCGACACCCGCGGTGACACCCGCTGCCCCCGCGAAGCCGTAGCTCGCGCCGCCGAGATCGCCCCGCCCGCGGGCGGGGTGTCACTCACACGTCGGAACCGCGGATTCCGCCAAGTGCCACGCGCCGCGGTGGTTTCCCGCCCCGCTCGTGTCGGGGAGGAGCCCCCGAACATGCGATCCGGTATGGCCCTTGCTCAATGTTGTGGGCGTGAAGGCTTCGATCGCATGGCTCTCCCTCGCGGTGTGCGTTGGACAGGCGGAGGCACAGAACGGCCTGCCGATACGACGCGGCGTTCCGCTTGCGGCGTCGGTCACGTCGAACGAGCGGCGGAGCGTGTCGTCGTTCGGGCCGCCGGAGCAGCCGGGCGCAGTGCCGGAGGCTGCGGCAGCTGAACCCCGCCGTGAGACCCTGGGCCGGCTCGAGTCGAGTCTCGCCGCCCGCACCGCGCACTTGCGCCTGCTGCGCGCGTTGCCCGAGACCAGCGACGAGCAGCGGCGTCAGGAGAACCTGCTCATCGACGAGATTCGGGTGCAGCGCGCGGCCCTCGCGTCGTTGCGCCTGGCGATCCAAAACGAGGAGCAGCCGTGAACCGTCAGGCGGGCATGGGCCTGGTCGAGGTCATCGTCGGCATCGGCATGATGGCGCTGGCGATCATGGGCATGAACGCGCTCGCGGTGACGATGATCCGCGGCAACCTCAGCGCCCAGCTCAACGACCAGGCGACGCGCCTGGCGCAGTCGAAGCTCGAGCAGGTGCGCCAGGGCGGCTACGCCAAGGCGACGGTGGGGACGGCGACCGAGTCGGTGCCGGCCATCAAGGGCAAGAAGACGGGCGTCGTGTTCCAGCGCGAGACGAAGGTGGCCGACGGCGCGCTGGCCAATGTCCGCACCGTGACCGTGACCATGCGCTGGTGGGAACACGCGGCGCGCCGCATCGTGCTCAGAACGGAGATCGCACAATGACCCCCGGGCCGCCGCGCCGGCGCACCGCGCGCCGCGCCGGCAATTCGCTCATCGAAGTGCTGATCGCGATCAGTCTGTTCGCGATCCTGATGACGGCCGGAATGACCAGTCTGGTCACGCAGATGCGGCGTCACGCCTCCGAGACGCTCACCGCCGAGACCCTGCACGCCGCGCGCCTGGCGCTCGACGTGATGGCGGACCAGCTGGCGCTGGCCGGCTTCGGCGTGCCGCGCGCGATGCTGCCGTCGGTGGCGCCCATGCTGCTGACGACCGAGGCCAGGAAACTCAGTTTCTGGACCAGTGTGAACGCCACCCACACCTTTCTTACGGCCGCGTCGGCGTTCAACAGCAGCGCGATCACGGTACTGTCCGCCACCGGATTGAAGGTCGGCGGCAGCCTCTTCGTCACCGACGCCAGCAACTGGTACTTCGGCACGGTGGCCTCGCTGAAAGGCAACACGGTGCAGTTGAAAACCCCGCTCTCCTATAACTTCGCCGCCGGCGCGCAGGTGGCCGCGGTCGAAAAGGTCACGTTCGATCTCTTCAAGACGCAGCTGCGGCGCAACGGCCGGCCCTTCGTGCGCGATGTCGCCGACCTCACGTTTACCTACGACACGGTCGTGCCGAGCGCGGTGCGGTCGGTCACGATTCAACTCACGCTGCAGGGGCGCGCGGTGGACGTCGACACCGGAGCCCGGCCGACGGTCTCGCTCTATACGACCGTGGCTCCCCCCAACCTGGCGCTATGAGCAAGCCCATGACGAAGACTCGTTCGCTGCGATCGGAGGCTGGCATCGCCATCACGCTGGCGCTCGGCTTCATGGTCGTGGTGCTGGTCATCGCCGCCGGTGTCCACAGTCTGGTGATCGGTCAGCTGCGCGCCAGCGGCGCGGTGCGCCAGCAAGTCACCGCCGAAGAGCTCGCCAACGGCGGCCTGGCGCGGGCCGTCGCGTGGTTCAGCTCGTCGAGCTATCAACCGCCGGCGTCCGGCACGTTGCTCGGGCCGGTGCCGGTGCGCCTGTCGAGCACGGGTCTCGCCGTCGTGCTGCCGAGCAGTCATCCGAACGCCTACACCGACGCTCTCGGGCAGTCGCGCAAGGCGGTCGTCGACGGCTTCAATCAGTACCTGACGAAGCAAACCAACTCGGTCGGGACGTACAGCGTCCAGGGGTCGCTGATGGCGCTGCAGCCCGAGACCTGGGAGCTGGTGGTGACGGCAAAGGTCGGCGCCGTGACGCGCCAGGTCGGCGGGCGGTTGTTGCGCGCGCAGTCGGCCAGCCAGTTCCAGGAGGCCGTGTTCGGCGCCGGCTTCGTCGACATGTCCGGCGCCGCCATGACCGATAGCTACGACTCCAGCCTCGGCGCGTACGGCGGCAGCAACAGGTTTGCGAGCGGCAGTGTGCGCGCCAACGGCGACGTGACGATGAGCGGCAGCGCGCAGGTGAACGGCGACGCCATTCCCGGACCGAAAAAGACGGTCCTCATGAACGGCAACCCCAAGGTGACCGGCTTGAAGACCCCGGCCGACACTGCGCGCACGCTCGCGCCGGTCACCGTGCCCGCTGGGGCAGTCGCGCTCGGCGCGCTCAACGTGCTCAACAACGATCGGCGCACGCTGACGGCGGGGACGTACGTGGCGACCTCGATGAACATCGGCGGCAGTGGCGAGCTCAAGATCGACACCACCGCCGGCGCGGTGAATCTCTATGTGACCGGCACCGTGACCGTCGGCGGCAACTCGCCCGTCTACATCGTCGGCGGCGGTCCGGGGAAGTTCAACATCAACGTCGTCGGCAACGGCACCGTCGACATCGGCGGCAGCGGCCGCTTGACCGGCTCGATCTACGCGCCGGGCAGCAACCTGAAGATCGACGGCAACGCCGACCTGTACGGCTCGTTTGTCGGTGCCGGCGTGACCATTGCCGGCAGCGCTTCCGTCCACTTCGACCAGGCCCTGCGCACCGGCAGCGGTGGCGGATCGGGCGGGCTATTCAAGCTGGTGGCACAGTGGAACCTGCCGCCCATCTCCGTCGCGGTCAAGAAGAAGGCCTAGCGACCCTCGCATCCCCCGCGCTTCGACTTGTAGGGCATCGCCACTTCTGGAAGAAGGGAAGTCAGGCAGCCCGCGACAATTCGGAGCACCGCGACGGGGAGGCGACAGATGAATCCGAACGATCTCATCCTGGTCAGCGTCGACGACCACGTGGTCGAGCCGGCCACCATGTTCGAGCAGCACCTGGCGGCGGAACACAAGGCGAAGGCGCCGCGCGTGGTGCACAAGAAGGACGGCAGCGACGTCTGGGTCTTTCAGGGCGAGCAGATCCCCAACCTGGCGCTGAATGCCGTCGTCGGCCGCCCCCCCGAAGAGTACGGCATGGAGCCGACCTCGTTCGCGCAGCTGCGCAAGGGGACGTACGACGTGCACGCGCGCATCCAGGACATGAACGTCAACGGCGTGCTGGCCTCGATGTGCTTTCCGTCCTTCCCCGGTCTGTGCGGCGCGGTGTTCTTCCGCCAGGCCGACAAGCCGCTCGCGCACGTCATGCTGCGCGCCTACAACGACTGGCACATCGACGAGTGGTGCGGCAGCTACCCGGGGCGCTTCATCCCGCTCGGCCTGATGCCGTTCTGGGATCCGCAGCTGATGGCCGACGAGGTGCGCCGCATCGCCAAGAAGGGCTGCCACGCGGTGACCTTCACCGAGAGCCCCGACTCGCTCGGGCTACCGAGCATCCACAACCCGCACTGGGACCCGTTCTGGAAGGCCTGCTCGGACGAGGGCACCGTCGTCTGCATTCACATCGGGTCGGGCTCCGGGATGAAGTTCTCGTCGATGGACTCGCCCGTCGACGTGATGATCACCGTGCAGCCGATCGCCTGCGTCAACTGCGCCGCCGATCTGCTCTGGTCGCGCGTGCTGAAGGACTTCCCGCGCCTCAAGATCGCGCTCTCCGAAGGCGGCATCGGCTGGATTCCGTACTTCCTCGAGCGCGCCGACTACGTGCACGCACACCACCACGTCTGGACCCACCAGGACTTCGGCGGCAAGAAGCCGAGCGACGTCTGGCGCGAGCACATGATCACCTGCTTCATCGACGACCCGGTCGGCGTGCGCAACCGCGACGGGCTCGGTATCGACACCATCACATGGGAGTGCGACTACCCGCACTCCGATACGACCTGGCCGCGCTCGCCCGAGATCCTCGCCCGCAGCCTGGTGGGCGTGTCGGACGAGGACGTGGCGAAGATCACGCACGCCAACGCGCTGCGCGAGTTCCGCCTCGATCCGTTTGCGCACCGGCCGCGCGCCCAGTGCACCGCCGGCGCACTGCGCGCCGAGTCGCCCGACGTCGACTTGTCCGTCAAGTCGCAGGGCGGCAAGAAGCCGACCGACGAGCGCCGCCCGGTGACGACGCAGGATGTGATGCAGCAGCTCGCCAGCGTCTACAGCACGGTGCCGGAGTAGGCGCGCGGGTCGAGCACGATCGGCATCGGGCTCGGGAAGGTGCCGTCGGCGATGCTGAGGTCGAAGTGGCAGAGGCCGCAGTGCGCCACCCGTCGGAATTCCTCGAGAAGCTCACGGCGATGATCCCGCGGCCGCGCATCAACCTGTTCCTCAACCACGGCGCGTTTGCCCCGCGCGGGCGGCGCCACAGCGGTCCGGTCGTCGTCGAGAACGCACCGCCGGCCGCCTGCGTGCGGCAACATTTTTCGCCTGGGCCAACTTGCTCCGTCGAGTTTTCGCGCCTGACATTTTAGCATGCCCCGACCGGGCTATCCGCGGAACCCCGATCTTGATCTTGACACGCGATTGCGCGCCGTGGCTACGTGTCTACTTGGCGTCAGGGGCGAGCGGTTCGTTTGGGGCATCGGGGAATCGCCGGAGTCCAGGGGGAATGATGAGAGCATTGGCACTGCTAAAGGCAGCGGTGTTGGTCGTGTCGACGCTGACCCTGCCCCGTTCGGCGGCGTTCGGCGCCATCGACCAGCAATTCTTCGTCTCGAACAACAACAAGCTCTACTATGTGATCAAAGTCGATCCGACTGCGGGAATCGGCGCCCAGGTGACGAGCCTGATGATGACCTCCGGCGTGGCCACGGTCGCATCCGAGACGTTCAATGGTGCGCTCCCCGACCTCAAGCTGACTGCGGTCGCGACCTCGTTGTCCGGCAGCCTCCTCGGCTCCCCCAGTCTCGCCAACATCAAAAGAACCGAGATTCTCCAGGGCTTCGTGTCGAACGACATCATCAACGACTCGAATCTACTCAATGGTGAGTTCGATCCGAATGCGAACGGCGGCGACGGCCTTCTGACGCTTCCAGACGGTAACACGGTCTCGCTTGGCTCGACTCCGGGGACCATTCCGCTGCAGGCCATCACGACCTCGAGTGGCGCCGGCGACACCTTCGTGCCCGCAGCCAACACCACGACGATCTCCCGCCGGCTCGGAGGCACCACGCTGATCGGGAGACCGACGATCGTCTTTCCGAGCCCGACCGGCACCGTCGTGACCTCGAACGGCGCCACGTGCGGACCGCTGTGCAGCGTTGGAATCGCCTGCGACCCCGCCAACAACGATCCCGCTAGTCCCGACGACTTGAGCGCCTGTAATTGCGGCGGCTCCTGCACCAATCTCGGCGGGGAAGCGGCGGACCAGAACGTGACGCTGGACGACACGATCCAGTCGCGCGTCGGAAACCCGTCGTCCCAGCCCACGACCGTCGACGGGTTCCTTCTTCGCAACACTCAGCAAATCATCGTTTTCGCCGTCGACGGCTCGGGATCATCGGCTTTCGGCATCTCGGTCGCCGGGTTCTCCGTTGTTGGGACCTGCGCGGGCGGGCCGGACGACGGTATCTCGTGCCCCGTCGTCGGCGGTCCGGTCTGCGTGGGCGGCATCTTCGACGGTGATTCCTGCGTCAACGATTCGGGTTGTGCAGGCTTCCAATGTCGATGCGAAGGCGGCGCCTGTGGGTCGGGCCTGTCCGCGCGCAACGTGCTCGACACGACGGGCGACGTCGACGGCAACCAGTTCAACACGCCGACACCGACTTCGGCAACGACCAACACGCCGACGCCGACCGAGCCGTCGCCGGAGCCGACCAATACGCCGACGCCGGAGGCTCCGACCGATACGCCGACACCGACCGGCACCGCGACTCCGGCGGGCTGCCCGCCGACGGTCGGCGGCGGATGCACGACCGGCTTTGCTAAGGGCATCCTGCAAATCAAACAAGCTGGGACGCCCAAGCTCATCGCGAAGCTGCTGAAGGGGCCGGCGCTGGCGCAGACGGATTTTGGCAATCCGCTGACCGCAGGTGGGACCGGGTATCTGCTCTGTATCTACGACGATGTCGGCTCGCTGAAGGGCGGGGTCGGCATCGATCGCGCGGGCGATCTCTGCGCGGGCGATCCCTGCTGGAATGATATCGGAGGCGCACCTCCGACCGGCACGGGGTACAAGTACAAGGATGGGGCCGCGCAAGCGAACGGCGTGTTCAAGATCCTCTTGACGGGGGGCGAGACGGGAAAGTCGAAGGCGCTGGTGAAGGGCAAGGGTTCCAACCTGCCGAGCGACATTGCCGCGGCGTTGCAATTGACGACGTCGGTCACCGTGCAGCTGCGCGCCGACGATGCCCAGTGCGTCTCGGTGACGCTGGGGAGCATCGTCGACCAACGGGCCGAATCGTTCAAGGCGAAGTGAGACGACCGTTCGCCCTGAGGAGCCGCAGCGTTGGGCGGCGTCTCGAAGGGCTCCGGGAATGAGAATCAAATCTCCAGCACCGTGCGAATGCCGCGGCCTGCCGTGAGATCGTCCATCGCCGTGTTGATGTCCGCCAGCGGCCGGCGCGCGGTGATCAGCCCTTCGAGATCGAGCCGGCCCGCTTGCCACAGCGCGATCAGACGCGGGATCTCGCGCAGCGAGTTGGAGCTGCCGAGCGCGCAGCCGATCAGCTTTTTCTCGTTGAGGACGAAGAGTGCCGGCAAGCCGATGGTCACGGGATCATCGATCGCCGGCGCGCCGACGCAGACGGTGGTGCCGCCGGCGCGCGTGGCGGCGAGGCCGGTCTGGATCAGGTCGGCGCGCCCGACGGCCTCGAAGGCGTAGTCGACGCCGACACCGGTCAGCGCGAGGGACTGCGAGACGACGTCCGTCGCCGTCGGATCGATCAGATCGGTGGCGCCCAGACGCGCCGCCACGGCGCGGCGCTCGGGGAGCGGGTCGGCGGCGAGAATGCGCGCCGCGCCGGCCAGGCGCGCCCCCTGCACGATCGACAGGCCGATGCCGCCGAGCCCCATCACCAACACCGTGGCGCCTTCCTCGACGCGGGCCGTGTTGAGCACGGCGCCGACGCCGGTCTGCACGGCGCAACCGAGCACGCAGGCGACTTCGAGCGGCACGCCGTCCGGGACCTTCACGGCGCCGGTGACGGGCACCAGCGCATACTCCGCGAAGGCGCCCAGGCCGACGCCGCGGAAGACGGTGGTTCCGTCGAGCGAGAGTCCGGTGTGGCCGTCGGGAAAGGTATTGGTCTGGATGGCGCTGGCGTCGAGGCAGATGCTGGGCTCGCCGCGCAGGCAGAAATAGCAGGTGCCGCACGGCGGGCACGGCGTCAGCACGACGCGGTCGCCCGGGGCGAGGGCGTGCACTCCGGGGCCGACGGCCTCGACGACCCCGGCCGCTTCGTGGCCGAGCACGATCGGCAGCGGGCTCGGGAACGTGCCGTTGGCGATGCTCAGGTCGGAGTGGCAGACGCCGCAGTGCGCCACCCGCACCCGCACCTCGCCGGCGCGCGGCGCGGCGATCTCGACCTCGGTCACTCGCAGCGGTTGCCCCGGCGCTTCGAGCAGCGCGGCTCTCATGCAATACCCTCCGTTCAGAGTTCTGCGCCGCGCTCGACGAGCCGGATCGCCTTCTCGGGACACGCCTTCACGCACAGGCCACAGGCGTGACAATCCTCCGCCCGCACGGCGAAGGCTTGCTTCCCGCCGTGCACGAACAGCTTGACGCGCGACAGCAGCGACAGCGGCGCGCGCTCGTCTGCCGTCAGAGGCCGCACCTCGAAGACATGGTACGGGCACACCGTCACACAGTCCGACTTGGCTTCGCAGCGCGAGCGGTCGATCAACGGCTCGACCCGCCCGCCCTCCGGCGCGCACGGCTTTTCCATGCGGCGCTGCATGGCCCGCCGCCGCGCCAGTGTCAAGCCGCGCCGCCGATGCTATGGTCCGCCGTCATGAGCCAAGACAACGATACCTCGAAACACGTCGGCGAACCGCCGCGCGGCGAGCCGGTGCCCGAGCCACCGTTCGCCGAGCGGGCGCGGACCCTCATGCACGTCGCCCGCGTCGGCACACTGACCACGCAGTCGCGCCACGTGCCGGGCTTTCCGTTCGGCTCGATCGCCCTGTTCGGCCTCGACGGCGAAGGGCAGCCGACGTTCCTCGTCAGCACCATGGCGATGCACACGCAGAACCTCGCGGCCGACAACCGCGCCAGCCTGCTGGTCGCACAGCCGGGCTGGGCCGAGGACCCGCTCGCCGGGGCGCGCCTGACGCTGGTCGGGCCGATCACCCCGGCGCCGCCCGATGCCGTCGCCGCGATCCGCGCCGAGTACCTGGCCCGCCACGACAACGCGCGCCACTGGGTCGACTTCGGCGACTTCGCCTTCTACCGCATGCAGGTGACGGCCCTGTATTACGTCGCCGGCTTCGGCGCCATGGGCTGGGTCGAGGCCGACGACTACCGCGCCGCCGCCGCCGACCCACTGGCCGACAGCGCCGAGGGCATCATCGCGCACATGAACGAAGATCACCGCGACGCGTTGCTGCTCTATTGCCGCGCCTTCGCCGACGTGCCGGCCGAGGAGGCCACGATGACGGCCGTCGACCGCATGGGCATGCGCATCCGGGCCCGCGCCGGCGAGCGCCTGCAAGGCCTGCGCATCAACTTCCCGCGCGAAGTGCGCACGCCGACCGAAGCGCGCGTCGTGCTGGTCGAGATGGTCAAAGACGCCCGCGCCCGCACCGCCGCAAGTTGAAGAGGCTGCCGCACGGAACAGGAATGGCTGCTGACCGGCTCCGGCAGAGCCAGAAATTCGTCCTGCGCGATCGCTTCGTCGCCGGACATTTCCGCTGAACCTTGCGAGGCGACGCGCGTCTGATCAGTCGTTTCCGGGGCGGAGGAACGATGCGTACGAAGAGTATCCGCGGCGCGATGCGCGCGCTCCTGAGACCTCGCGACGAGACCCCGCCCAGGTTGGCGATGTCGATCCTCGTCCGCGACGAAGCTCGTCTGATCCGCCACCACCTGGCGTTCCACCGGTACATGGGTGTCGATTGCTTTGTGATCACCGACAATGGATCGGTCGACGGCACCAGAGAGATTCTGACCGCCCTCGCCAAAGACTATCCGATCGCGCTCATCGACGAGCCCGAGCACGTCATGGCGCAGGATCAGTGGGTCAACCGCATGGCGGCCGTCGCCGAGCGGCAACTGGGCGCGGACTGGGTCATCAACAGCGATGCGGACGAGCTCTGGGTTCCTGCGCGCGGCTCGCTGAAGGATCATCTGTCGAGCTCGGTCGGCGGTCTGCTGTGCCGGCGCTTCAACCTGTTGCCCGACCGGGAGGCGCTCGGCGATCCCGGGTACGAGTTTCATAGAAACCTGCTCAAGGTCGTGCGCCCGCGGGAGGATTCGGGCCAGCGCTTTCCACGCCATCCGACGCTCGACACGGAGTTCCCGTTCACCCTGCTGCGCCCCCAGGACAAGGTGCTGTGCCGCCTGCGCGGCCTGAAGTGGATCGGGTACGGGAACCACACGGTGAAGCATCGTGCCCCGGTCGTCCCGGCACACGGCATCGAGGTCTATCACTACCCGATCCGAACCTTTGCCGAGCTCGAGAGAAAGGTCATCAACCACGGCACCAGTCTGGCCAACAATCCCCGCATCCCCCCGCATACCGGCTGGCACGTGCGGCGCTGGTACGAGCTCCATCGGCGCGGATGGCTGCGCGCGGAGTATGAGCGGCTCGTGCCGTCATCGGAGGCTGTGCGCGGCTGGATGGAGGACGGGACGATCGAGCAAGATCGCTCGGTCTGCGACCTGTTCGAATCGGAGAAGGTCGATGTGCCCCCACACCCGCGCGAGTAAGCCGGCGCTCAGGATCGGCTTGCTCTGGCACTCCCTGAATTCGGACAACCTCGGGGTCGGGGCGATGACACTCGGACACATCGCCATCGTCGAGGAGATCGCGGCGCGGCTCGGCTTGGCGGTGCGATTCCTGGTGCTCGGCTGGGCCGACTCGCGGCCGCACTACGAGGAGCGCGAGCGCGTTGAGGTCCGTGCTTTGCGCCTCGGCGACTTCGCGCCCCTGCGGGGTGGATTCGCACATGCGGTGCGTGAATGCGACGTCGTGCTCGATCTCGGCGCGGGCGATGGCTTCTCCGACGTCTACGGTGTCGGTTCAGCCGCAAAGATCCTCCAGGCGCAGGTTCAGGTCCTGCTGTCCCGCCGGCCGCTGGTCCTCAGTCCGCAGACCATCGGACCGTTCGGGCCCGTTTGGATGCGGCGCCTGGCGCTGGCGGTGATGCGCCGGGCCGCCGTCGTCGCGACGCGGGACGGACTGTCGGCGTCCTATGCCCGGGAGATGGGGTTCACCCAACCCCTCGTCGAAGCGTCGGACGTCGCACTGCGCCTGCCGTATTCCGCCCCCGCGCCCCGTACCGGCGGACCGGTGAGATTGGGAGTCAACGTCTCGGGCCTGCTCCTCAACGGCGGCTATACGCGCGCCAACATGTTCGCTCTGAGCGTCGACTACGGCGCCCTCATGCGCTGCATCGTCGGCTACTTTCACGGCCAGGCCGACGTCGAGATCTACCTGATCGGCCACGTGCAGTCGGAGACGCAAGCGGTCGAAGACGATCAGCGAGCCGGTCAAGCGCTTGCCGCCGAATTCCCCGGCGTCATCGTGGCGCCGGCCTTCGCGCACCCCTCGCAGGCCAAGTCCTACATCGCCACCATGGACTACTTCGTCGGGGCCCGCATGCATGCCTGCATCGCGGCGTTCTCCACCGGCGTGCCGCTCCTCCCGATGGCGTACAGTCGCAAGTTCGAAGGCTTCTTCGGGAGTCTGGGTTACCCCGCGCTGGCCGATTGCCGAACGGAGTCCGCCGCGGAGATCCTGACCAAGGTGAAGACGACGTTCGCCAACCGCGGCCGTTTGAAAATGGAGGTGGACGCCGCCCACGCTCGCGCTCTGGCACGACTGACGCCGTACGAGACCGCCTTGACGACGTGTCTGCGCGACGCACGCGAGCGGCGGGAAAGCACGTGACTTCGCCGACGCTCGCGCGGGTCGCCAGGGGCCGGCTGTGCAGTGGTTGTGGCGCTTGCGCGGCCGTGGCGCCCGGGAAGGTGGCGATGGTCGTCTCGGCCGACGGCTACAACCGCCCCGAGGAGCGCGCGCCGCTGACGCGAGAGGAAGATCGCAAGGTTGCGGAGGTGTGCCCGGGCGTGGGTTTGAAACTGGACGCGGGCACGCGGCAGGATGACGGCCTCTGGGGTCCCGTGATCGCCGCGCGCACCGGATACGCGACCGACCCGGCGTTGCGCCACCATGCCTCCTCCGGCGGCGCGCTGTCGGCAATCCTGCGCTACCTTCTCGACTCCGGCGCGGTTGCGTTCGTCCTCGAGAACCGCGCCGCTTCCGACGAGCCGCTTGGAAACGCCACGCTACCGAGTCGGACCACGACGCAGGTCTTCGATTCGGCAGGAGCCCGATATGCACCCTCCTCTCCTCTCGCCGGGATCGAGGATCACCTGGCGCGCCGCGAGCGCTTCGCCTTCGTCGGCAAGCCGTGCGACGTCGCGGCGCTGCGCCGGATGGCGCGCCGCGATCCGCGCATCGACGCGTCGATCCCGTACATGATCTCGTTCTTCTGCGCCGGAGTCCCTAGCCTCGAAGGGGCGGCTGAAATCGTCCAGCAGCTCGGGCTGACACGCGAGGAGGTGACCGCCTTCCGCTATCGCGGCGACGGCTGGCCGGGTCGCGCGGCGGCGACGCTGCGGGACGGCAGCCAGCGGACGATGAGCTATCGCGACAGCTGGGGGGCGATCCTGACCAAGCACGTGCAGTTTCGCTGTCGCATCTGCCCGGACGGCACCGGTGGCTTTGCCGACATCGTCTGCGCCGACGCCTGGCAGTGTGACGACGCCGGATACCCGATGTTCGAGGAGAAGGACGGTTCAAGCCTGATCGTGACTCGCACCGAAAAGGGTGAGCAGCTGCTGACGCAGGCCCTGACTCGCGGATACGTGGCAGCGACCCCTCTTCCCGTGGCGGCGATCGCCGCCATGCAGCCCGGGCAGGTGAGCCGCAAGCAAGCGGTGCTGTCGCGCTTGTTGGCGCTGCGCGTGCTCGGTCAGCCGGGTCCCCACTATCGGGGATTCCACTTGCGCCGCAGCGCGCGGCAAGCGGGCGTGTGGCAAAACCTGCGCACCTTCCTGGCGACCTGCAGACGCGTCTTGCGGCACCGTCACGGCGCCTCAAACGACCGCGGTCGATGGTGAACCATTCCATCGTGTCGACGCCGGCCCTCCCTTCCTCGTCCTCTGGTAGCTGCTGAACGCGCGGCTGCAAGCGCTTGCGCCTTTCGATGCACGTCGGCAATCTCGCGCCCAACAACCTTCCAGGAGACGCGATGCGCTACCTGTTTGCCCTGTTGCTGTTGGCGGGCTGTGCCACGGCCGTTCCACCGCGGCCGCCGGTCTGTCCGGTGGTGCCTCAGCTGGCGCTGCCCGAGGTTCAGAAACAGATCGACGCGTACATTGCCTCGGGGCGTTACGATGCCGACTTCGCGGCAGTCGTGGACAGCGCGCGCGCCTGGCTCGAGGAGCGGGCGCCGCAGGCGACGCGCCCGGCGATCGTCCTCGACATCGACGAGACGTCGCTGTCGAACTGGCCCGCGTATCGCGCCAACGGCTGGTCGCGCATCCTCGCCGGCGTTTGTGATCTGGAGCGCGGTCCGTGTGGGATTCGCGCCTGGCAGGCGATGGGACGCTCGACGGCGCTGGCGCCGACGCTTGCCATGACGCGCCGGGCACGCGAGCTCGGTGTCGCGGTCTTTTTCATCACTGGCCGGCCACCGGAACTGCGCGCCGCGACCGAGGGCAATCTGCGCGACCAGGGTTACACCTGGGACGGCGTGGTCCTCCTGCCGGAGGGCGCGCACTTCGATCGCAGCGCCGATTTCAAGGCGCCGGAACGGCGCCGAATCGCCGAGCGCGGGTACACGATCATCCTCAGCATGGGCGATCAGCAGAGCGACCTCGACGGCGGCTACGCCGAGCGCACGTTCAAGCTGCCGAACCCCGTCTACCTGTTGCCCTGACGCGAAGCCCGAAGCCTTCCCCCTTTGGCCGCCATTGTGCTCGCGCGCCGAGTTTGCGATGGCTGATCGCAGGGGGGCACGACGATGCGTAGGGCGCGTCTCGTTCACTGGACGGTCGTTGGTTTGTCCATGGCCATTCTGCTCGGCTCGCAGCGCGCGCCGGCGCGCGCGCAGTCGGTTTGCCTGGGCGACTGCAACGGCGACGGGGTCGTGGCGATCGACGAGCTCATCCGCGCCGTGAACCTGGCGCTCGGCACCAGCAGGCGCGCTTGTACGCCGCTGGCCGGTGACGACGGCCGCGTCAGCGTCGATCGCCTGGTCGCGGCGGTGCGCGGTGCGCTCGATGGCTGCGCGGCGGCGCCGACGTTGGGACCGCTGATCTCGGGCACGGCGGCGTACCTGCGCGGCACGTTCGTGTGGACCGACTACGCCTACGACGACCGCGGCGCCAACGCCGACGCGGCTACCGGCGGCGATCACACGCAGTCGGCGTTTGCCGGCGGCGACACGAAGTATCCGCCCGCGGCGGCGCCGGGCAATACCGCCGATCTGATCCAGCTGCAGATTGGTTTGCAGGACGGCGCCGTATCGGTTCGCGCCGTGCTCGAGACGCTGGTGAACCCGTCGCTGCCGGTGCTGGCGGTAGCGTTCGATACGGACCACGACGCCTCCACCGGCGCCAGCGCGTTGCCCGGTGACCAGTGGCTGGCCGACGGCGGGCTCGGCGTCGAGGTGATGGTCGTCATCGCAGCCGATGGCGGCGCGCTGTGGCGCTTCGCGGGCGGCGAGTGGGTGCGCACGGCGTCGTTTGCGGCAGCGGTCGATGCGGAGGCCAACACGATGGAGACGGTGGTGCCGGCGGCCGAGCTGCAGCCCGGCCGCGCCACGTGGCGTGCGTTCGGCGCGCTTGGGCTCGCTGCGGAGACAGGCACCTGGCTCGATGGGGCGGCGCCGGTCTACGACCTCGCGTTCGTCGGCCCCGAGCTGTTGGTGCGCTGGCAGGAGAACCTGCAGGCCGACATCCTCGCCGGGGCACTGCCGGCGGCCGATGCCGCGGCCGCGATCGACTTCGCGCGCGTCGCCGACGGTGTGACGGCGCTGCCACACCCGGGCCCTGGCTTCCACACCTTTTTGTATCGCTCGTCGCTGCGCCTCGCCGAGGGCATCGACAGCACCAGCGGCAACCCGGTTTTTCTCGGCCCATATCAGCCGTACGCGGTCTACATTCCGCAGGACTTCTCCAGCCCGACGCCGCTGGCCGTCTTCCTCCACGGTCTCGACCAGAACCACGTCGGCGCCATCCACGTCGGCGCCGATCAACAGTACCTCGGCACCGGTCGCGCGATGAGCGAGGATCCGTATCTACTGGCCGATATCATTCCCGACGGCTTCGACTACTCGCCGCCGACGCTACAGGTGCTGCCGTTGGCGCGCGGCGAGGGGCTGTTCTACGACGGCATCGCGGTCCAGGACGTGCTCGACGTCGCCGCCGAAGCCCAGCGCCGCTTCGACGTCGACCCCGACCGCGTCGCCCTGGAGGGCGCCTCGATGGGTGGCATCGGCACCTTCCGCATCGCTTCGCTGGTGCCCGACCGCTGGTCGGCGGCGATGCCGCTGATCGGCTTTCAGGTGTTGCCACAGCTCACGGAGAACCTGCTCAACGTCCCGGTGCGGCAGATCAACGGCGCCGTCGATCCGCTCATCGCCGAGGCGGCGGCCACCGCTTCGGCCGCGCGCCTCGACGAGCTCGAGTACGACCACCGCTACTGGCTCGGCGCGCAGCGCGGGCACGAGATCAGCGGGCCGCTGCATTCGTGCGTCTTCGACGAAGTCGCCGCCTTCGTGCGCGATCCCAACCCGGCGCGCGTGCGCTACGTCGTCGATCCCAGCCTCGACCGCATCGATGAATCGACCGGTCTGGCGCTGCGCTTCGATGCCGCGTACTGGGTCTCGAATCTGGTCGTGCGCGACGTTTCAACGACGACCGGCAGCATCGACGGCGTCAGTCTGGCCAAGCCGCGCTTCGAGCAGACGGCGACACACATCGACGAGATGCACGACAACCTCAGCGCGGGAGAGAACTTCTGCGGCCCGAACCCCGATGTCCATACCAACGACATGTGGCGCGAGCGCTCCGTGGTGCTGACGCGCGGGGCGGAGTTGCCGCGTTCGAACGGCCTGACGGTCACCGCGGTCAACCTCGCGGCGGCGACGATCGACGTCGTCCGTGCGGGACTCGAGCGCGAGAGCGATGCGAGCGTGGCGGTCGACACCGACGGCGATCTCGCGCTCACGCTCGCCGGCCTGGGGCGCGGTCAGGTGGTGGAGCGCTCCGGCGCCGAGCCGGTAGCGGCCGACGACAACGGCCGCGCCACCATCGCGTTGGCGGCCGGCGCGCACGCGCTCACGATCCAGGGGCAGTAACAGGTCTTCACGACGCGGCGTCGCGTTCCAGCGCGGCTTGCTGGTCGGGATGGGCGATGGCAATCAGCGCCGCGGCGCGCTCGCGCAGGCTCTTGCCGCGCAGCGCCGCGACACCGTGCTCGGTGACCACGAGATCGGCGCAGAAGCGCGGGAGGGTCACCGGCGTGCGGCCCGAGAGCCGCGCGACGATCTTCGAGTGGCGGCCGTCCTCGGTGGTCGAGGGCAGGGCGACGATCGAGCGACCGCCGGGCGAGTAGGCGGCGGCTTCGACGAAATCGAGGCTGCCGCCGACGCCGCTGATCTGCAGGCCGTCGATGGTCTCGCCGTTCACCTGCCCGTGCAGGTCGACCTCGACCGCGGAGTTGATCGATACGAAGCGCGGCAGTTTGGAAATCGCGATCAGGTCGTGCGTGACCGACGAGGGATGGAACTCGATCTGCGAGTGCGCGGCGGCGAACTCGTACAGCGCGGCGCTGCCGGAGACCTCGCCGGTGACGACGCGCGGGTCGTGGCGGCTGCGGGTGACGAACTCGATCAGCCCGTCGGTCAGCATGCCGGAGTGCAGGTTGACGCCGTCGAGCTCATGCAGGCGGTGGAGGACGGCATCGGGTACGGCGCCGACGCCGAGCTGTACCCAGGCACCGGGCGGAATCTCACCCAGCACGCGCGCGACGATCTGCTCGTCGCGCGTCGTGCGGCGCGGCGATTGGTAGGTGCCGAGGGGCAGGTCCGACTCGACGGCGAGATCGATCTTGTCGACCGGGATCTGGCTCGGCCCCGCGGTCCACGGCATGTGCCGGTTGATCTCCGCGATCACCAGCGGTGCGGCGTCGATGAGGTCGCGAAAGACGCTGACCGAAACGCCGAGG
>CAYVUV010000336.1:0-32400 GCA_964455095.1 uncultured Binatia bacterium (SeqCode) | reverse complement strand
AGTGGTCAGCGCGACGGCGCCGAGCTGCAACCAGGGACTCCAGGGCAACATCGTGCCCGAGATCACCGCCAGACCGACCAGGATGCCCATCGGCGTGGTCGCATCGCCCGCGAGGACCCCGACTTCGGCCGTGCAGGCGATGGTGATCGCGTAGGCGGCGAAGCCGACCACGCGATTGAACGCGCGGCGCCGGGTGTCCTTCAGCACCCGCAGCGCGACCAGGACGGCGGCAAAGTTCAACGCCTGCACGACGGAGATCAGCGGGCGCTCACCGTGGCTGACGACGAGCCAGCCGATGAAGACTGCCGCGATGCCGGCCAGGATCAGCTGCAGACCGAGCCGGACCCGTGCGAGCAGCAGGCGCTCCCCAGCCTCGATCGGGTCGTCCGATTCGCCGTTGGCCGGTGTCGCCAGCCAGAGTTCAGAGTGCGGCATGGGGCGCCTCGATGGCGCGGCACAATGTCAATTCGCGACTCCGGGAGTCAATCGCAGACGAGGTTGCAACGCGCATTCTGCCGCAGGCCGGCGGCGCACCGCCCCCCTGGCCCTTCGTCGCACCGTGCGCATCTTCTCCGCCGCTCCACTCTGGCTCGCTCAGCGGTAGACGCACGGTGGCCCCTCCCCTCACGTTTCCCGGGTCACGTCAAAATCGATCGGAAAGTGCGGCATGAGGGGGTCGTTGACGACATATCGACCGACTACGTGTCCCGCCCCGTTCAGCGAGAGGTTGAAGGTGATCGGCGGCGAGCCAGTGGACTCGTACAGCAGGCTGGTCGTCGAGACCACGCTCATCTGCACCGGGTTGGGGAAGATGTTCGGAAACGGGCTCAGATCCGCAACCGTCACGACGCCACTATTGACCTGGATCTGGAATCGCGCCACCAGGGTTTGCGTCCCGACCGTCGCCACGCCGCTGAAGAAGCCCAGCAGGCGCGCCGACACACCGTCGATGATCTCCGGGGTTGGCGTGACCGTCGGTATCGCGAACGTCGGACTGGCCGTCCAGGTGCGGCTCGGCGTGGCCGTCGGCGTGCCGCGCACGTCGATGTAGCCGAACTCAAAGTCGTCGCAGTGACCGGGGACCCCACAATGGAATCCGTACCGTCCCGGGGTGTCGAAGGTGTAGCTGAACGTCCCGGACGAGCGGACGCCGCTGTCGAACAGCCCGCTGGGCGTGCACGACGGCTGGCTGATCGCGTTCAGCACCGCTGAGCGAACCGAGTGCGGCCCCTGCACCCACATCCACATGACGGTCTCGCCCGGATTGATCTCCAACACTTCGGGATCGAACGGCAGGACGGGTTGGCCGACCTTCACGATATGCACCGTGCCGTGCGGCGTCGCGGTCGGCGTCGGGGTCGGCGTCGGGGGTTTGAAGAAGGTGCTGCTGTAGGTATGCCCGCCGATCTCGAGCGTGAAGTCCCCGCCGAGCTGGCCGCTCAGGCGCACCTCGATGGTCTCGCCACCGGGTGCCTGGTAGCTACCGGCGACCAGAAACGAACCCGTCGCCGGGTCGAACTGCCCAGTGATGCCGACGGCATTCGCGGCCTGCGCCGCTCGCAGCGTGACCAGCTCGCTGATGGTCAGCGTCCCGGTCGCCTGGCCGTTCGATGCGCTCCTGAGATCGATGGTGCCGATGGCGCCGCCGTCGAGCGCCACCGTTGCGGTGTAGTGCCCGGCGAAGTGACACCCGTGCAGCGCGTTGCCCACCGCGCCGATCAGCTCGTCGACCGCCACGCGGTCGTCGCCATTGCTATCGAAGGATAGACAGTGGTCGATCGGCCCCGGCGCCAGGGCGATGCTGACCCCGGTCACCAGCTCGTCGATAGCGACCGTGCCGCTGTCGTCACAATCACCGGCACACTGCCCCCACACCGGAACGCTACTGCAGAGCCAGACGGCCACTACCCACAGGGTCCATCGTCGCATCATCGTACGGTTCTCCACCGAAAGTTACTTCGGTGTTGAACATTATGGACCGCGCCTCGCGAACGCAAGAAGCAGCGCCTGCCGGGAAGCGCGCCGGACTACCGCTTCGAGCCACCGGGGCGGACGAAGCCGTCGCAGCCCCGGAACTCGAAACGGCCGTCGCGGCCGAGCGGCACGGTACAGCGCGCGGCGGCGGCGCGCACATCGTCGAGCTCCGTCGGCCAGAGGTTCGTCGCCAGCATCAGGATGCGCCGGCCCGGCGCGTCGCGGCTGAGCCGGTTGATATCGCAGTACCGGGTGTCCGCCGGGGCGAGATACGTCAGCTGGCGCGGCACCCACCAGCCGGGGGCGCAGAATGCGGCGTCCGGATACTCGCCGGCCAGACGGCCGAGAGTCGCTGCCGCATTGATCTGCTGATTTCGATACTCGCGCAACTCGCCCCACCCGCCCAGTGCGCCAACCACACGTGGCGCGCCGACGGCGCACACCAATGCCAGAGTTGCCCCCCATTTCACCTGACGCCACCGGTAGGCATCGGTCATCGACGGGCGCCACAAGCCGAAGCCGCACCCCAGCGCGAAGCAAGCCAGGCCCGGAACCGGCGTCAGGTGGTGGGAGCGAGGCTCCGGCTGGCAGACCCACCAGGTGAAATGCGCCGCTGCCCCAGCGATCAACACGAGCCCGAGCCGCGCGATGGCGCACTGCCTCACCTGTCGCAGCGCCACGGCGCCGGTGGCGAGGAGACCGGCGAGCGTCACCGCGACCTGCAAGCGCCCGCCGAATAGGTCGAACGCGCGCGGCGCATTCCGCAGCAGCGCATCGGTGAGCACGCCGGGGAGCGCCGCGCCCGGAACCGACAGCAGCGCCGCGGCTGGGTTGTGGGCGATGAGGAACTGCGTCTCCTGGGTGGCAAAGTCCCTGAACGCGGCGCCGTCGAGGAAGATCCACGCCAGCGCACGGTTGAACCAGAATCCGCACCAGCCGGCGGCCAGCAGGCTCAACCCGATCGCCGCCCGCCGCCGTCGCGCGCTCGTCGGCTGTGACGCGGCGCTGAAGTCACCGGACGGCATCAGGGCCCAGGTCACGACCATGGCGACGAGTGGGATGAGGTGCATGACCTTGGCGTTCACCGCAAACGCGGTCAGCCCCAGGACAGCGACCCAGCGTCTGAGCGCCAGCGGCCCAGGCTTGACCAGCAGGCTCATCGCCACGACGAGGGCCAGCAGCCCAGGCAGGTTGCCGAGCAGCTGGTACCAGTATCCGAACGGCGGCCCCGGCAGGATGTTGCCGGCGACCACCTGGTCATTCTTCCCCTGCCAGAGTCTGAAGGGCACGAGGATCGCGGTCGCCAGGGCGGCCCACGGCGCGGCGCGGTGCAGCCGGCGCAGCAGACACAGATAGAGCGCCAGGCACAGCGCCGCCGTGTACAGCATCGGCCACTGCGTGCCGGTCCCAAACAGACGCATCGGCAGCGCCGCGGGAGCGAGGAACGCCGCGCCCGAGCTGATCGCCGGATCGAACGGCTCGAGGCCGCCGAAGTGGCTGGCATAGCCCTTCCCGCGCAGGAGATTCAGCGGCAGCGTGGCGTTGAAGGCGTCGTCATATGACATCGGCATGCGCGCCGCCGCGAAGACGACGAAGGCTGAAAACGGCGCGAAGGCCGCGGCGAAGACGGTCCTGAAGCTCACCCCCCCGCGCACGCCCGAGAGCCAGACAGAACCCATCCCCGACCTTTCTGTAGCGAGCCAACGGCCGCGACAGACATAGGTCCAGGCACCGAACGATGCAACGCGTGCCCAGACATGCCGGGCCGCGCCGGTGTCGGCTCAGCTCAGGAAGCCGACGGGCCGGAACGTGTGGTCAGGCAGCAGCGCGCCCAGCTGCGTGTTCCCCATGTGGCGGGTGAGCAACTCGCCCATCACGTCGCGGAAATCGATCGAGTGCTCGAGGTAGCGCTGATCGTTGAGCTGCGACGGCGCCAAGCCGGGCCAGGTGCCATAGATGCCGCCGCGCACGGCGCCGCCGGCGACGAACCACGCCGAGGCGTGACCGTGATCGGTGCCGCGACTGGCGTTCTCCTGCGAGGTGCGGCCGAACTCGGTCATCGTCACGACGACCACATCCTGCATCAGCGCGCCGAGGTCGGTGTACAGGGCGGCGATGCCGTTGGCGAAATCACGGTGACGACTCGCCTGCTGTCCGTTGGTCTGACCGCCGCCCTGATCGGAGTGCGTGTCCCAGCCGCCGATACTGAGCGCCGCCACCTCCAGGCCGAGGCCGGCCTTGAGCAGCTGCGCGATCTGGCGCAGTTGCGTGCCGAAGCCCGAGCTCGGGTAGACGGCCCCGTTGGCGGGAACGTATGAGCTCGGATTGATCCCACTCAACACGGCGAGATCGTTGATGATGACGCGCCCGTTCTGCTGCACCAGATCCCGGTACGCCTTGGCGCTGTCGGGCCGCTGGCTGTAGACGCGGCTCAGGTCGGCCAGCAGCGGGTCTTCCTGCGCCTGCGGCAGGCCGAGGGTGAAGTCGGTGATGTCATTGAACGCCGACACGATGGCCTGGCCGCGCAACGCATCGGGGAGCTCGGAACCGAACCCCACGCCGCGCAGCGTCGCCGGCTGCGGCAGCGTCACCAGGTGGCGGTTGAGCCAGCCGTCGACGTCCTTGTCCACCGCGCCGTGCTCGATGAAGAGCTGGCCGTCGAAGTGCGACTGGGAGGCGTTCGGGTACTGCACCGCCGGCAGCACCGCGAGGTCGCCGTTCAAATAGAGCGGCCGCAGCGCCGCGAGCCCCGGGTGAAGGCCGAAGAAGCCGTCCAGGTCGACGGCCGAGGCGGGATTGGTCGGGCTCGGCGGCATGATCCGAATGGTCGGGCGCAGCGCGGCGTAGTTCGGGTCGCCGTAGGGCACCACCGTGTTCAGCCCATCGCAGCCGCCGCGTTGAAAGATGGCGATCAGCGACTTGCCGGTCGCCGCCTTCGCCACCCGCAGGCGCGGGCGCAGCGGGTTGCCGTAGACGAAGCTCGCGGTCGCGGCGGACGCCGCGGCCAGGTAGCGGAAGAACTCGCGTCGATTCACCATGGGGGCTCTCCTCGGAGGTCCTGTCGGCTCACTGGAACTCGTAGCCGGGGTAGCTCATCACCGTGCCCACCAGCCGGCGCAGTCGCGCGTCGGCGTTCGGCGCGGTGATGTCGAACGCCGAGGTGCCGGCGTTGGTCAGGATGTCGAGCGCGGCGGCGCGGTCGAGATCGGTGTAGTCGTGGTGGAAGAGCATCTGGAAGAGGAAGCCGGTGATGCCGTCCGCCGTGGTGAAGCCGCTGTTGGTGAAGAACGGCCTGAGCTGCACCCAGGTGTTCGCCCCGCCCTGCGGCGCATACGCGACCTGGTTGACGAAGCGCATGCGCTGGATGAGCGCGTTGGAGTTCATCCAGTCGTCGCCGGTCTCCGACCACCCCGTCGGCACCGGGTTCTGGAACAGGCGCATGCCCATGTCGTCCATGATCGCGATCAAGTCGCCGGTGTTGGTCGTGGCGCCGAAGTTGCGCACCACGCCGACGACGAACTCGAGCGGAGTCTTGATCTTGGCGCGGAAGTAGAGTGGATCGCCGAACTCGGGCGAGCGCAGGATCGACGCGACGGTCGTGCCGATCTGCCCGTCGCTGGCCAGATAAGCCTGGGCGCAGCGCGCGACCAGCGCCGCCGGTGGCCGGTCGCTGACGAAGAGCTGCGACAGCTTGGTGCACAGGAAGCGCGCCGTCGACGGATGGCGGGCGAGGATGTCGAGCACCTGCACGCCGTCCTCGATGCCGCGGCCGGCCGGCAGCGTCTGGCCGAGCACGGTTTTCGCGCCCGTGTCGTGATCGGCGGCGTTGAAGAAGAACTGCCCGTTCTGCACCTGCCAGCCGGTGAAGGCCTTGGCCACCTGCTCGACGTCCCGTTGCGTGTAGCCGCCGTCGACGCCGAGCGTCATCAACTCCAACAGCTCGCGCCCGTAGTTTTCATTCGGGTTGGCCCGCTGGCTGGTGGCGTTGTCGAGGTAGATCATCATAGCCGGGCCGCGCGCGCTGACGTCGAGCAGGTCGCGGAAGCGGCCGAGCGCGTTCTGCCGCAGAGCGTTGTTCTCCGACAGCTCGTAGGCGACGACCTTGGTCTTGTTGAGGTCGGTGTTGAAGTGGTTGTCCCAGAACTGCGTCAGCACCTCGCGCAGCTGGCGCCGGCTGTTGATCATGTGCAGCAGTGCGTAGCGCTGCAGCTCCGCGGCGGTCGTCGGCACCGGCTGAGCGCCGATAAGGGCGGTGAAAGCGGAGTCGTCGACGGTTTGCGGCGCCAGCTGCTGGGCCAGGAAGGCGTCGGGTCCGATGGACGCCACCTCGGCGTAGAGCTGCGGGGTGGCACCGAAGGTGATGCGGTTGATCAGGTGCGTGCCCTCGAAGTCGACGGCGACGACGAGGAGCGCGATCGACGCCGTGCCGCGGTTGCCCTTCGCGTCGCGCCCCTCGAGCGCGACGGTGACCATCTGGCCCTGCGTCATCTGGCCGTTCAGCACCGTAAAGGTCCACTGGCCGCCGGCGGCCGCCACATCCACGGGTTGCCGGTTCACGGTGACGCCGAGCACCGGGTCGATGACGCTGGCGACCAGGCTGGTGACGGCGATGTCGTCGCGCGCCGTGCCGGCGAGCAGGAAGCCGGTCTTCTCGACCTCCGCACCGTCCTGATGTGACGTGATGGCGATCACCGGCGCGGCGGTGTCGACGATGACCCGCACGGAGAGGGTCTGCGTCGCCTCGTTGTTCGCCTGGTCGTAGGCACGCACCGCGATCGACACGGTCTGGCCGAGCGTGATCATCGAGGCGGACACGGGGAAGGTCCACCCGGCGGTCTGTTGGCTGTACGTCGCTTGGCCGACTACGGTACCTTTCACCGGATCGGTCACCGTCACCACGACCTGCGTCAGCGTCGCGTTGTCGTCGGCGAAACCGATCAGCGTGAAACCCGAGACATCGACGTTCGCCCCGTCGACCGGGCTCGTCACCGAGACCGACGGCGGCTTCGCGTCGAGCGGGTAGTCGCCCTCTCGCGTGATGCGAAACTCGATCGGCCCTTCGTGGGTGAGGACGCCGCTGTAGTAGGCCTTCTTGGCGCCGAACGGCTGCCAGGCCACGAGCACGAAACGGCGGCCGTCGACCGGCGAGTCGGGTGTGGTCTGGCTGAGGCCCTCGATGTCGAACTGGATCATGCCGTTGGCATCGGTGTCGGCATGCTTGGCCCAGATCAGTCGGGGCCCGTCTTTCTTCTTCTTTTCGTCGTCCGGCTGGCTGTCGTCGATCTCGTAGACATCGATGTGCACGCCGGCCATCGGCAGGTCGCCGTCGCCGTCGATCACGGTCACCGGCACCGTGCCGACGCGCATGACGATATCGCCCGTCATCTCGATGGGCGGGCTTTGCACGGCGCCGGCGTCGTAGGGATCGGTATCGAGGATGTAGACGCGCCCGCTGCCGAGGCCGTCGAGATCGAAGGCCCCGACGCCGAACGCGTCGGTCTCGACCCACGAGGCCCAGGCCCAGTTGCCGTCGGGGAACACTTCGTAGGCGCTGATCTCGGCGCCCACTACGGGCTCGCCGGTGAGCCCGTTCATCAGCGTCACGCGCAGCGCCGCGTTGCCGACGACGAACGTCAGGCGACCGGGCTGCGTGAGCGGATCGGTGTACTTGTGGCTGCCATCGACGGGGCTATGCGCCTCGAGGATGTACGTCCGCCCGCTGCCGAGCCCGGGCAGGTCGAAGCGGATGATGCCGTTGGCATCGGTGTGGCCGTAACGGCTCCACTTCCAGTTCTTGTCCTTCTTCTCGTCGACGAGGGGCAACACCTCGTAGGCCGTCACCTCGGTGTCGGCGAGTGGTTGTCCGTCGGCCCCACTGAGCACCAGCACTTCGAGCGCGCCGACCGGGAAGTCGAACGGACCGGCCCGCGTGACGTTGGGGCTCTCCACCGCTCCGGCACCGTACGGCTCGCAGACGAAGAAGTAGACCCGTCCGCTGGTGAGCCCGTCGAGGTCGAAGATCGCTTGTCCGCCGGCGTCGGTCGTCACCTGCCGGACCCAGCGCGAGCCCGTCGCCGTCCGCTCCTTCGCCGTGATCGACAGCCCCGCGAGCGCGGCGCCGCTCAGCGCGTTGCGCACCGTGACGACGACCGGGGCGTTGCCGACCCGGAAGACGTACTTGCCGACGGCTTTGATCTCCTGGCTGCGCTTGGTGGTGTCGTCGAGCGGGCTCTTGGCTTCGAGGACGTAGGTCTTTCCGGTCTTCAAGCCGCGGAAGTCGAAGCGGATGACGCCGGCCAGATCCGTGTTCCCCGACGTCACCCAGCTGAGCTTGCCGTCCGCCAGCTTCTCGTAGGCGCTCACCTTGTAGTTGGCCAGGACACTGCCGTCGGCGCCCTTGATCAGCGCCACCTCGACGCTGCCGACACGGAATTCGTAGGGCGCGGCGGTGCGCAGATCGTCGCTGTACGCTGTGCCGCCGTTGTACGGCACCGCGCTCAGCACATACGTCCGGCCGTTGCCGAGACCGGCGAGGTCGAAGAGCGCGCGCCCGGCGGTATCCGTCGTGCGCGCGGTGACCCAGACGAGCGTGTCCGGTCCGGTGCGCTCCTGCACGGTGATCTTCACGCCGGGCAGCTTGTCGCCGCTGAGCGCGTTGACCAGCGTGACCACCAGGGGCGCGCTGCCGACGCGGAAGGTAATGCGGCCGGTGGCGGTGATGAGATCGCTGCGCTTGGTGGCGCCGTCGATCGGGCCCTTCGCTTCGAGCACGTAGCTCTTGCCCTCACCGAGCCCGGGCAGATCGAAGCGGATGATGCCCTGCGCGTCCGTCGTGCCGCCCGTCACGTACTTGGTGCCGTCGGCGAGCTGCTCGCGCGCGGTGACCGCCAGGTTCGGCAGCACCGAGCCGTCGTAGGGATTGACCACGGCGACCTCGAGCATGCCGACGTTGAAGGCGAACTCGCCCGGCGCGGTGATGTCGCGGCTGGTCGCCGTGCCGGCGTCGTACGGGGTCGTGGTCAGGTAGTACTTGCGCCCTTCACCCAGGCCATCGAGGCCGAAGGTCGCCTTGCCGGCGGTATCCGTCGTGCGGTCCATCACCCACCGCGTCGTGCCGTCGGCGAGCCGCTCGCGGGCACTGATGATCTTGTTGGCGAGCACGGCGTTGCTCAAGCCGTTCTTCAGCGTCGCGACCAGCGGCGCGTTGCCGACGACGAACGTGAAGCGACCCGTTTCGGTGACCGTGTTGCTCCACTTCGTCGAACCGTCGAGCGGGCTCTTGGTGCGCAGCTGATAACGCCGGCCGCGCCCGAGCCCTGCCAGATCGTAGCGAATCGTGGCGCGCGCGTCGGTGGTGGCGTCGTTGACCCACTTCTTCGTCCCGTCAGCGAGCAGCTCGTAGGTCGAAACCAATACGCCGGGCATCGCGGCACCCGTGCTGCCGCTGACCACCGTGACCTGCAGCGTGCCGACCTTGAAGAGGAAGTCGCCGGCGGCGGTGATGTCGCTGCTCTCGCTGTAGGTGCCGTTGAACACCTTGGCGCGCAGCACATACGTCCGGCCCTCGCCGAGCCCGGCGAGGTCGAAGACGGCGCGGCCCGCCGCGTCCGTGGCGCGGTCGACGATCCACTTGAGCGTGCCGTCGGCCAGCCGCTCGCGAACCGTCAGCGTCTGCTGCGGCAGCGGTTGCAGACTCAGCGCATCGGCGAGCGTGACGGTCAGCGGCGCGTTGCCGACGGCAAATGTCATCGCGCCGCGGTCGCGAATGTCGTTGCTGCGCTTGGTCGTTCCGTCCCACGGGCTTTTGGCCTCGAGGGCGTACACACGGCCGCTGCCCAGTCCGGCGGGGTCGAGGATCACCTTGCCCGCGCCGTCGGTCGTCGCCTGGCCGACCCACTTCAGGGTCGAGTCCGCCAGCCGCTCCTTGACCGTCACCAGGGCATTCGCCTGCGGCGCCCGGGTACCGCCCGCAACGAGGCTGACGGCCAGCGTGCCCACATACAGCCGAACGCCCCCCACGACGCCGACGTCGCGGCTCTGCGCGTAGCCGGTGCCAAAGACATTGGTCAGGAACACGTAGGTCGTTCCCTTGCCGAGGCCCGCGAGCTGAAACGTCGCCCGCCCGGCGGCGTCGGTAGTGCGCTGCGCGACCCAGGTCAAGGTGTCCCCGACACGCTTCTTCGCCAGCACCGTCGCGCCGGCGACGGGCTGCATGGTGAGGTAGTTGACGACGTCGACCGTCGCCACGCCGGTCGTCTGCGCGCTGAGCGGCAGCGCCGAAAGCAGCAGCGCCATGATCGCGAGCCCGGTCAGCGCGCGGCGAGCTGCCGAGCGCTTGCGGACTGGAGAATCGGGTGACGCAGCGCGGCACTCCAACCGTCGACCAGTCGATTCCGTACTCGCGGTGCCCTGCGCTCGTCTCATCGTCGCCCCCTCCGTCGATCGCCGCTGACTGCGGACGCGATGGGCTTGGCAAGGCTCGTGCCGCCCCGAGCAGCGAGCCCCGGTCGTCGCAACAGTGTCGTTCAGCTGCGCACAGCGCACAGACAAGCAGTGAAGCCGTCACCGAATGGCCCCGCGATGAGGCAATGGTTCGCCGCTGACAACTCGCGCTCGGCGCACTTCGCAAGGTTTCCCGCACCAACTTTGTCGGTCGTCACTCCGGCGGTCCCGTCGCTCGCCACCGCCCAGCCGGGCGCGGAGTTGACTTCCCCTCGCATCGCCGTGATGAACAGTCGCCGTGACTCCTACCTCGACACCGGCCGCGCCAGCCGCGGCACCCGGATGGCGCGCGCGCGTGACGCTCGATGAGAACACGTACATCATCTTCGTCGCGCTATTGATCGGCGTGCTGGGCGGAGCGGGCAACATCGCCTTTCGCGGCGCGGTCGACGTCATCCAGCTCGTCGTGCGCGAGCGGGGCGGTGCATGGCTCGGCATCGATCTGCACACCGCGAGCCGCTTCCTGCTGATCCTTTTCCCGCTCCTCGGCGCGCTGTGCCTGATTCCCATCGCCCTGCTCTTTCCGGGCGAGATCTACGGCTATCGCTTTCCGCGCTTCCTTGAAGACGTCAACCTGCGCGGTGGCATCTTCAGAAGGCGCCTGATCCTGCCCAAGGCGCTGGCGGCGGCGATCACCATCGGCTGCGGCGGCTCGGTGGGTGTCGAGGGTCCGATCGCGCAGCTCGGCGGCGGACTCGGCTCGATGACCGGCCAGCTGCTCAAGGCCTCGGCCGCGCGCATGCGCGTGTTGGTCGCCAGCGGCGTGGCGGCGGCGATCGCGGCCACGTTCAACGCGCCGATCACCGGGGTAATGTTCGCCACCGAGATCGTGCTGCAGGGCGATTTCCAGATGCAGTCCTTCGTCGCCCTGGTGCTGGCCGCCGGTGTCGCGACGGTGATCTCGCGCGCCAGCTTCGGCGTCCACCCCGCCTTTCTGGTGCCGCACTACGCGCTGATCAGCCCATTCGAGCTGCTCACCTATGTCGCCCTCGGCCTCTGCGCCGGGCTGACCGGAATCGTCTTCATCAAAGTCTTCTACGCCACCCGCGACTGGTTCGAGCACCTGCGCATCCCGATCCATTTCAAACCGCTCCTCGGCGCCCTGCTGATGGGCCTCTGCGGGGTCGCGCTACCGCCGGTGATGGGCAACGGCTACGGCGACATCCAGAGCGCCCTCGAGGGCCACACCGCCTGGCAACTGATGCTCTTGCTCGTCGGGGGAAAGATCGTCGCCACCTCGCTCACCCTCGGCTCCGGCGGCGTCGGTGGCACGTTCGCCCCCTCGCTCTACGTCGGCGCCATGCTCGGCGGTGGGTTCGGCGCGATCGTCAGCCGCTTCTTCCCCAGCATCACGGCCGACCCTGGCGCCTACGCCATGGTCGGCATGGCCGGCATGCTCGCCGCCACCACGCAAGCACCGCTCACCGCCGCCTTTCTGCTCTTCGAGCTCACCGCCAGCTACATGATCGTGCTGCCGGTGCTGTTCTGCATCATCAGCGCGCTGATCCTGGTGCGGGCCGTCGGCGTCCCCTCGATCGACGAGGTCGAGCTCGAGCGCCGCGGCATCAACCTGCGCGCCGGCAAGGAAGCCTCGATCCTGCAGGGCGTGCGCGTCGGCGAGGTGATGACGCGCGATTTCCAGGTCATCCCCGAGCGCATGCCGCTCGGCGGCATCCTGGCGCTCATCGCCACCTCGCATCACGATTACTTTCCGGTCGTCGACGAGCGCGGCTTGATGCGCGGCGCGCTGACCTTTCAGGACCTGCGCGAGGTGCTGTTCGAAGAGGGGCTGAAGGACCTGGTCGTTGCCAAGGACGTCGCCAGCCGCACCGGGGCATCGCTCACGCCCGACGACACCCTCGGCACCGCCTTCAGCCTGCTGGCCCAGCGCGACGTCGCCGCCCTGCCCGTCATGGAAGCCCACGACTCGCCGCGGCTGGTCGGCCTGGTCAAACGCGACGACGTCCTGGCCGCCTACAACGCCCAGCTCCTGCTGCGCTACGGGGAAGGCACCGGGCCCCGCGCGCCAACGGTCTGAGCCGTTCCGCGTTCTTGCGCGCCCGCGAGAATCATGCGAACGGAGACCGACTGTCCATGCCTTCGCCCCCGCCAGTCTCGCCGCGACTGCTGACCCTCGCTTTCGCTTGCGCCCTGCTCACAGCCAGTTGTGCTCCGCCGATCGGGGTGCGGCGCATCAGGCCCGAGGAGGCAAACCGCGCGCTGACCGCCAGCGTGCTGACCACCGGCGAGCCCGGCGCGACATCGTCCGAGTACCTCTACCGCCTCGACCTGGCGCGCCGCTATCGCGAGGATCCGGCTGGCACCCTGGCGACGCTGCACGCCGGCCTCGGTTCCCTGGACGAGCCCGATCGCCTCTTCGCCCTGTCCGAGCTCTCCTACGCCTATGCCGAGCGCGGCGGCGGGCAGCCCTACTTCCTCGCCTCGGCGGTCTATGCGTGGAGCTTTCTCTTCCCTGAACAGCACACCCTGCGGCCCAGCCGCTACGATCCGCGCCTGCGCACGGCGCTCGACATCTACAACCGCGCGCTGCCCGCAGGACTCGCCGGCGACGACCCGAACGAGGTCGATCTGAGCCCGCGTTCGGCCGCGCTGCCCTTCGGCAGTCTGGAGGTCGCGATCGACCCGGCGGGTTTTCACTTCGGCGGATATGAGCTGACACATTTCACCTCGCTCGCCGACTTCGCCGTCTACGGCCTGCGCAACCGTTATCGGCGGCGCGGCATTGGGGCGCCCCTCGCCGCCACCGCCGCTCGCTCCGGCGACCGGGCAGTCGACCGGTGGATTCCGCCGCGCGGCAAGGTCCCGGTCACGGCGCTGCTGCGCTTCGATCAGCCGCGCCGCGCGATGAGCGCCGGCGGCCAGTTGCGCGGCACGCTCGAGCTCTACGACGACAGCGAGACCCAATCCATAACGGTCGGCCGCAAGCGGGTTCCGCTCGAAGCGGAGTCCACCGCCACGCTCGCCTATCGGCTCCACAACTCGCCGCTGTGGGACTTCGAGATCGCCGGGTTCCGCAGCGGCGACTTCGACCTCTTCGGCACCAAGCAGGACTCCACCCTGTTCATGCTGCACCCGTACCACCGCGGCCGCATCCCGGTGGTGTTCGTGCACGGGACGGCCTCGAGCCCCGCCCGCTGGGCGGAGATGGCCAACGAAATATCCAACGACCCGGTGCTCGGCAGCCGCTACCAGCTCTGGTACTTCATCTACAACACCGGAAACCCGATCGCCTACTCGGCCATGCGCCTGCGCGAAGCGCTGCAAGACGTCATCGCCGGCGTCGACCCGCAAGGCACCGACGCCAGCCTGCGCAAAATGGTGGTGGTCGGCCACAGCCAGGGCGGACTGCTGACCAAATCGACGGCGGTGAGCAGCGGCACCCACTTCTGGGAGGACATGAGCAGCGTATCCTTCGACGAGGCCGAGCTCAGCGCCGAAACGCGCGACCTGTTTCGGCGCACGCTGTTCCTCGAGCCGCTGCCGTTCGTCAAACGGCTGATCTTCATCGCCACGCCGCACCGCGGCAGCTTCCTGGCGGACAATTTTCTCGGCAACATCGCGCGCCGGCTCATCAACCTTCCGGCGACGATCACCAAGATCGGCGTCGAGATGGTCAAGCTGCAGGCGGCGGGCGTGCTGCGCCTGGCCACGGGCATTCCGACGAGCATCGACAATATGAAATCGTCGAACTCACATTTGCGAACGCTGGCCGCGCTGCCGATCGCCCCCACCGTGCACGCGCACTCGATCATCGCCGTCAATGGCGATGGACCATACGAAAGCGGCAACGACGGCGTGGTGGCGTATAGCAGCGCCCACATCGACGGCGTCGACTCCGAGCTGGTCGTGCGCTCGACCCACTCGACGCAGGGGACGCCCGAGACGATCGAAGAGGTGCGCCGCATTCTCTACGTCCACCTGGAGGAACCATGAGCGCCCCCAAGCGTCCAAGAGCCCGCCCGCTGCGCATCGCCCTCGCCGTCCTCGCCGCCCTGTTGCTCGCTGTCTTCACCGCCTGGGGCGCCCTGGCGATTCGCTATGCGGCGCCGCTTGGAGACGCCGCCCGACAGAACGCCAGCCTGGTCTTCGCCGCACTCGGCCTGGCCGCCGTCGTCGGCATCTTCGCGCGCCGGCTGCGCTGGCTGACGGCCGCCTTTGTGGCGCTCGGCGCCGCCGTGCTGGTGTGGTTCCTGCGCCTCCAGCCGAGCAACGACCGCGAGTGGCAACCCGAGGTCGCCCGGCTCGCCTACGCCGACGTGCAGGGCGATCAGGTGACGATCCACAACATTCGCAACTTCGATTACCGCAGTGAGACCGACTTCACACCGCACTACTACGACAAGACCTTCGACCTGCGAAAGCTCGACACCGTCGACCTGATCGGCTCGTACTGGATGGGCGACGCCATCGCGCACATGATGGTCAGCTTCGGGTTCGCCGGCGAGGACTACCTCACGGTCTCCATCGAGACGCGCAAGGAAGTCGGCGAGAGCTACTCGACACTGGCGGGCTTCTTCAGACAGTACGAGCTGTACTACGTCGTCGCCGACGAACGCGACCTGATTCGCGTCCGCACCAACTACCGCAAGGACCCGCCCGAAGACGTCTACCTGTACCGCACCAACGCGCCGCCGGAAAACGTCCGCCGCCTGTTCCTCAGCTACATCGAGGAAATCAACTCCCTGCGCACGAAGCCGGAGTTCTACAACACCATGACGACCAACTGCACGACGAACATCTGGACGCACACCAAGGTCAACGGCGCCGTCCCGTTCAGCTGGAAGATCCTGGCCAGCGGCTACGTGCCCTCACTGCTCTACGACCTCGGCCGCGTCGACACCCGCCTGCCGTTCGAAGAACTGCGCCGACGCGCCCGCGTCAACGACGCCGCGCAAGCCGCCGACACGGCCGCGGACTTCTCGCAGCGTATCCGCGCCACGGTGCCGATGCCCGGGAAGTGAGCTCGCGAACGGGAGGGCGCTGCTTCAGATGTGACAGGAAAGCCCTTCGAGACGCCGCCGAGCGGCTCCTCAGGGCGAGCGGAGTGCGGAACGTTTGCACAGAAGAAAGAGCCACGACCTCATGATGGCGCGAAGCCACCGTTCGCCCTGATGAGGCTCCGCTTTGGGAGCCGTCTCGAAGCATGTCCTGAGCCCGTCGAAGGGGGCTCCGGGTTCAGGCTCAGCGGCGCGCCGCCGCGCCGCAGCCGTGCAAGGAGCTGTTGACGCCGTGCACCAGGTCGTCGATCGAGACGCGGCCGTCGCTGTTGACGTCGGCGCCGGGACACGAGCCGCCGGGGGCGTGACCGAGTGCGATATTGGTCGAAGTGATCAGCTCCCACATCATGACCACGTCGTTGTCGTCGCAGTCGCCCGGACAGCCGGGAAACGGCGTCGGCGAAGGCGTCGGCGTGCCAGCGGTGACGGCACGCGTGGCGGTCGCCGTGGCGCTGCGCGTCGCCGTGCTGGCGGGCGTGCGTGTCCGCGTCCGCGTCGGCGTCGGTGTCCGCGTTTCGTCGCCGGCGATACGCACGACGATCTCGCGCCGCATGCCGACCGTGCCGGCGCGGTCGCGCAAGCGAGCGGCGACGACCGTATCGCCGATCGGGAACGCCCACGCCTGCGCGATGGCGGCGCAGTATTGCACCGACGTGGTGCGGTCGACGAAGTCGAACCCGAAGCCTTCATTCGAACGCGTGCACGCATCGAGCATCTCGCGCCCCAGCGCGTTGCCCTGCCCGTCGTCGAACCGGCAGCCGAGGTCGTTGATCGCGGCGTCCACCTCGGGCTCGGTCTCGAACTCGAGGTCCGGGGTGGCCGCGACGCCGCCGATCAGCGGCGGCAGGATGTCGCACACCGTCGGATCGCCATCGCCGAGCGCGCGCGACACCAGCATCTGCATGTCGGGCAACGGATCACCCACGGTCGTAAAACCGACGCCGCGCCGACTGATGCCCGGCCGGCCCTCGACGACCAGGTTGAGACCAAAGCCCTGCAGGCGCGTGTAGACCGGGCGGCCGGCGCCGTCGCGGGCGGAGGGAAACAGCGCCGTACCGTCCGCCGAAGCGATGCCGAAGTAGGTGATCGTCGGCCCTTCGGGGCAACCCGGCGCCTCGAGGCTCAACCGGTAGCGGCCGCTGCGCGCCTGGCACGGGCTGACCAACGCCGTGTATTGGCCCTCCGCCGCCAGGGTGGCGGTGACGGTGTTCGGGCAGCCGGTGGTCGGCCCCACCATGCGTCCGCTGGGGTCGAACAAGCGCAGCCGCAGCGGCGCGGCATCGCCGTCGAGATCGGTCGCGGCGAGGGTGACCCTGTCGTCCTCCTCGCCTTCGAAGGAGAACGAGTCGACCTCGCCCGGCACCTCGATCGCCAGACCGTCCGAGGTGGCGCCGCAGCCGATCGGGGCCGCGCAGCTGCGCGTGCCGCCCGACACCACGGTCATCGTCAGCGCGAAGTCGCCGCTGCCGAAGTGGCCGTTTTCAGGGAAGCAGTCGGCCACTTCGACGGTGGTCTCGCCGCCGTCGCTGACGAAGCGCAACGACCCGGAACAAGTCGTATCACTGTGCGCGGTGCCCGTGGCGTCGAGCCGCATCAGGCCGATGCCGCCCGAGATGTCGGCACTTTGGATCAGCACCACCGTGCCGGCGGGCTCGGCGAAGTGAAAGGTCTGCGTGCCGCCCTCGGACAGGAAGCTGGTGACCGGGGCCCCGCAGCTCAGCAAGGGTGGCGCCCCCTGGGCCGTCACGGCCGCCGCCGCGCATACGGCCAGCACGCCCGCGGCGAGGAGCAGCCACGGAGGCCATCGCCTGATCACCGGCCCCGATCGCTCACGCATACCCCCCAAACCCCGCCTTTCACGCCTCACTCGAAAACGTCCCGCTCCACCCATCCCTGACGCGCCCCAGGCAGCACGACTCGGTACCAGTGTCGGTCTTCCCCTGCAACCTCGAGCACGGTCCCGCGCTCAACCGTCTCCACGACCTCCGCGTCGGAGCGGGGCAAGGCCCGAATCAGTGCCTGCGGTGCCCTGACACGCAGATGTGTCTCCATGTTGACGGCCCGGATCCCGTCCGGGACCGGCTGCGCCGTCCAGCGCTGCTGGACGCCCACCGCCATCACCAACAACGCCACGGCCGCCATGGCCGGCACTGCCAAGGGCAGCTGGAACAACCCGCCGAGCCAGTCCGCCAACGCCTCGCGCCAGCCCGGACCGGTCGCCGCGGCCCGCTGCACCGGCGCGACGGCTGTACTCTGCTCCGGCGCGAAGGCCGCCAGGGCGCGGGCCTGCAGCGCGGCCGGCACGGCGCGCGCGACGGACTCCTGCAGGCCGAGGCGCAAGTGCAAGCGCGCCAGGCTCGCCACGCACGGATCACAGGCCGCCAGGTGGCGCTCGACCGCCGGCGCTTCATCGTCCGCCAGCGCGCCGCCGTGGTACAGAATCAGACGCTCCTCGCCGACGCAGCCCGTGCCGCCGACCCCGGCGTCGCCCGACGCCGCGGCGGCGCCAAAGCCGTCCTGCAGTCGCACCGCCAGGGTCGCGCAGCGCCCGCACGCGTCGAGATGCGTTTGCACGTCGCCCGCGGCGGCGCCCGGCAACTCGCCGTCGGCGAAGCGCGAGAGTACCTCGAAATCGGGGCACTCCGCCCCGCCGCCGGGTGGTGTCGTCATCCGCGTTTCAGCCATGGTCGTCCTCCGCCGCGCACGCTGGCGCGGTCATGCGCGCGTTTGGCGCGGTCATCTATGGGCATCGGAAGGTCCGTCGCCTTTGCTCGCCGCGGCGCTGCCACCGAGCTTGGCCATCAGCTCGCGGCGCAGGCGCGCGATCTGCGAGCCGACGTTGCCGACGCTGGTGTTCAGGATGGCGGCGATCTCTTTGTATGGCGCCGTCACCTTGCGGCGCTGCGCCTGGGCCAACAACTTGACGCGTTGGCGGCGCCGGCGCTCGATCTTGCGCTCCAACTCGGCGTGCTCCTCGCGCAAGCGCTGCGCCGCGCTGGTACCGGGCGGCACGGCCGCGACGTCGTCGATGACGCGCTGCAGCCGGCGCTCGTAGAGCTGAATCCACGCCTGCACCGCGTCGAGCGCGTCCTCCATGCGCTTCAGCGCCGCCTCGCGCTCGCGCACCGTGGCGCGCAGTTGGTCGACGCGCGAGAGCACCTCGGGGATGTGACACCCCGACACCTCGGACAGGTAGCGCAGCTCGGCGGGCTGCAGCTCGTAGTCCTCGACGTAGAGCAGCTTCATCACCACCGCTTTGGACGGCTCCAGCGCCGCCAGTACTTGACTGATCATGGTGCGATCCACCGCTCCTGCACTTTCATCGTCCATCATGCGACCCAGCTCGTCGGACGGGTCGACCAGCTCGCCGATGGTTTCGATGGAGACCGTCTCGATCTCGCGTCCGGCGCGTTTCCACTCGAGCACCAGGTCGTCGAGCACGAATCCGAGCAGGTAGGCGCGGAACGGCGCCCGGCCCTCGAACGACCGCACGCGGCGAAAGATGCGCCCGCGGTCGAAGGCGAAGACGTAGAAGTCGCCGGCGTCCTCCGGCGGCATACGGTAGACCCTGAGCGGATAACCGTAGATCAGCTCGCCGTAGCGCAGCTGAAAGGTCCGCGCCGCCTCGAGATCGCCCGCCAGACAGTCCTTGATCAGCTCCAGGGCTTCCCGGGCCTCGCTCAGCGGCTCCACCGTCTCCTCCCGCGCGGACTACCGCCCGCACCCTGCATCGCGCTTCCATTGCTCTCTGGAACGGATGCCGGAACGCGACGATTTATTGCACTCGGGCGCGCATCCAGGCAAATCAGGGCCATCGTGGTGCGATGTCGGCAGCATTTGGACGAGCGGCGGCATCCCTGTGGCGGGAGAACGGTTTGCATTGTACGGCCGAGACGGCGGGCGCACCCTACGTTGGGGGGCTGATGGCGGTACGCGGGCGCTGGCTGCTGGTCGGCGGCGTCGCCGTGGTCGGCGCGCTGGTGACCTGGGCGCTCTACCAATCCGCCGCGCTCGACGCACCGCTCGGGCGCCCGACCCGCGGCGCCGCCGCCCCGCTCGGCAACTCGCCCTCGACGCTCTGGCTGCTGGCGGTGGGCGTCAGCCGCTACGACGCGCCGGCGCTCAACTTGCGCTTTGCCGACGTCGATGCGCGCGCCATGGCGGACAGCATCGCCGCGGCGGGCCGCGGCGGCCTGTACCGCGAAGTGCGCACATTGATCCTGACCAACGAGGAGGTCACGCGCGAGAGCCTGCTCGACAGCATGGAGCGCTTCCTCGGGCGGGCCGGGCCGGACGACGTGGCGCTGCTCTTCCTGGCCGGGCACGGGGTGCGCGACCTGGCCAGCGGCAGCTACTACTTTCTGCCGCATGCCGCCACGGCCGACAACCTGCGCACCGAGGGCCTGCGCGTCTCCGATATCGACGAGGCCCTGAGCGTGCTGCGCCGCAACGTGCGCGCCGTGGTGGTCATGCTCGACACCTGCCACGCCGGGGCGCTCGGCATCCCGTCGACGCGCATGGTCTCGGCCGACGAGATGGCCGGGCAGATGTCGGTCGGCGACGGCTTCTTCCTGCTCGCCGCGACCAAACCGGGCGAAGAGTCCAAGGAGAAGGCCGAGCTCGGGCACGGCGCCTTTACGTTTGCCGTGCTCGAGGGCGTCGCCGGCGCGGCCGATGCCGACCGCGACGGGACGATCTCGGTCTCCGAGCTGTTCGGCTACGTCGCCCGCCGCGTCCCCATCCTGACCCTCGGCGACCAGCACCCCTACCACAAGACCGAGGGCACCGATCTGGTCTTGCTGACCGTCGAGGCCGGTACACCAGCGGGCACGGCGCTGCCGCGCCCGGCGGCCGGGCCCACCGCGCCGCCCGGCCCGCGCTCGAATTCCATCGGCGTGATGGAGTTCCAGAACCTGCGCAACGATCAACAGCACGAGTGGATCAGCAAGGCCCTGCGCGTCGCGTTCAACACCGAGCTCAGCAAGGTCAAGGCCCTGCGCGTCTACTCGCCGGAGCTCATCGACCGCACCGCCAAAACGCGCGGCGCCGACTATCTCTTCACCGCACGCCAGCTCGGCATCGGCCGCCTGCTGACCGGATCGTTCCACGTCGTCGACGACACGCTGCGTATCGATGCGCACATCGTCGATGCCGATTCCGGGCTCAACCAGGCCTCCGACAGCGTCGAGGGCAACCTGACTTCGTTCTTCGACTTACAGAAGCAGCTCGTCCTCAGTATGCTGAGGCGGCTGCGCGTGCAGGTGTCGGCCGAGGAAGGAGCATCGATTGAGACGGAAACCAACACCGACGTCGACGCCTACCGACTGCTGCTGGAGTCGGAGGGCGTCGTCGACACCGCCCCGGAGGGGAGCCGCCCCGCCGCCACGCCGACGCCCGCCAAGCACTCGGACGGCGCGCCGCTGTGGCCCTGGCTGGGCGCCGCGCACGCGGCCGAGAACGACCTCGACCCCGACGCCGACAGTCAGGTGCGCGCCGTGCTCGAGGCCTACCGCAAGGCCCTCGAGGAGAAGGACGTCGACCGCGTCGCGACACTCTACACCGCGTTCGCCGAACCGCAGCGGGCGGCACTGCGCGGCTATCTGCAGTCGGCCACCGAGCTGCGCGTCGAGCTGGCGGACATCGCCATCACGCCGCAGGGCGCCGGGGTCGCGGCGACGTTCACCCGCCGCGACCGCTTCGTCGACCAGGAGACTGGCAAGCCCGTCCGCCTCGAGGTCCGGCTGACCAAGATGCTGGTGCGCGAGGGCGGGACATGGAAGATCGGGGGCGGAAAATAGTCCCGCGCCGACAGCGCGCGCCCGCCGTGCGCCGCGCGCTGGCGGCAGCCGCGGCGTTTTGGCTCCTCGGCGCGGCCCCCCCGGCCTTCGGCAAGTCGCTCGACAAGGCCATTCCCGGCCTGTTCGGCGGCGTGCTGATCACCACCATCGACCCGGGCGCCCAGCAGGACCTGCAAGAGGTGCGCGTCGCCGAGCGCTTCCGCGGCCTCTCGGCGGCGCTGGCGGCGGCGCGATCGCAAGCGCCGATCCCGTCGGCCAGCGGCGCCTTTCGCTTTGCCTGGGACCCTGATCTCGACACCTTCGTGCGCGACCGCCAGAGCCTCGGGTCGGCCCTCGCCGAACGCGCCCTGACGCTCGGGCGCGGCACCATCACCTTCGGGACCTCGTACTCGCGCATCGACTTCGACACGCTCGAAGGCGATGACCTCGACCATTTGCGCGCCTCGCAACCGGCGCTGACACCCGGCTTTCTCGCCCAGCTGCCGGCATCGGATCAGGCCGTCTTTGCCGACGACGTGCTCGCCACCGAGCTCGACCTCTCCTTTCATTATGACCTCTTCTTCGTCACCGCCGCCTACGGCGTCACCGACACCATCGACGTCAGCATGGCGCTGTCGGTCAACCGCGCCGAAATGCGCGCCCGGGCGCGCGCCAGTATCCTCGACCCCGACGGCGACGGCTCCGCCGTCTTCGGCTCCGATCAGCAGGGCGTGCAGACCGACGGCTCCCGGTGCGTGCCGTTCAGCTGCGCCATCGACGGCTTCGATGTCTCCGCCCTCGGGACCGGCGACATCTTCCTGCGCGGCAAATGGCACTTCTACGATTTCGCCTGGGTCGATCTCGCCACCGCCGCCGTGCTCACCATTCCGACCGGCAACGCCGACGACCTGCTCGGCTTTCACGATCCCACCTTCACGCCCTGGCTGATCGCCTCGCGCAGCTTTGGTCGCGTGTCGCCGCATCTGAACCTCGGCTACCACATCCGCAGCGGCAAGGACGTCAGCCAGCTCGAGTGGATCGCCGGCGCCGATGTGCTCACGACCGAATGGCTGACGCTCGCGGTCGACTTCCTCGGCTACCACGACGACAAACGCGACGGCATCAACGACGACGTCATCCAGTCCGGCCTCGGCTTCAAGCTCCACCCCTTCGGCCAGTTCGTCTTCGCCGGCAACTTCCAGCTGCCGCTCAACCGCGACGGCCTGCGCGCCGACGTGATCTACACCGCGCAGCTCGAGTACACGTTCTAGCTCCCGCTGTCTCAACGGACTGTCCCCACCCGCAGCCGAATTCTCTGGTGCGCTTCGCGGCAATCCCAATACCCCCCATCCAAACCTTCCCCCGCAAGGGGGGGAAAGGCTTTCTGACTCCGGCACCTCCCCCCTCCGGGGGGAGGATTTCCGTCTCCGGCCTCCTCCCCCTCGACGGGGGAGGATTGAGGTGGGGGTGATTCGATGTCGCTGCGTCCTTCTTTCACCGCTGTGGAAAGCTCGTCCCGCCATCGGGTTGCCCTCCGCGGCGGCGCCTGTTAGCTCAGCGCGCAAGAGCCACGGAGAGCGTTGCCGATGCCCGAAGTATTTCTCGACGACATCGATCTGGAAGCGCTGGCGCGCCGCGTCGGCACGCCCTTCTACGTCTACAGCGCCGCGGTGCTGCGCCGGCGCATCGCCGAGATCGCGGCGATCACGCCCGGGCCGTGGCTGCAGTCGCGCTACGCGATGAAGGCGTGCTCGACGCGCCGGGTGCTCGAAGAAGTCCAGCGCCACGGCATCTGGATCGACGCGGTCTCGGGCAACGAGGTATTGCGCGCCGTCGCCGCCGGGTTCGCAGCCGGGCCGCAGCCGCCGACGATCCTCTACAACGCCGATGTCTTTCGCGACAATGCGCTCGACGTCGTGCTGCGCCATCGCATCATGCCCAACGTCGGCTCTCCCGCGATGATCGAAGCGTTGCAGGCAGCGGGCTACCAGGGGCCGATCGGCCTGCGCCTCAACCCCGGCTTCGGTCACGGCCACGTCAGCGCCTGCGACACCGGCGGTCCGAGCTCGAAGCACGGCATCTGGCACGAAGACGCCGACGCCGTGCGCCGCGCCGCCGAGCGCGCCGGGTTTCCGATCGCGCTCTTGCACGCCCACATCGGCAGCGGGCCGGCGATCGACGAGTTCAACGCCAACATGGCCAAGTTGGCGCATTTCTTTTCCGAGCGCGTGCGCGACTACCCCGCCCTCGAAGCGGTCAACCTGGGCGGCGGTATCCCGCACCCGTACAAGCCCGACGCGCCGCGCATCGACCTCGGACCGCTCGGGCGCGTGCTGCAGGATGCGCAGGCGCGCTTGAGCGCCACGGCCGGCCGGCCCTTGCGGGTCGAGATCGAGCCCGGGCGCTACTTCGTCGCGCCGAGCGCCGCCCTGGTCGCGCGCGTCACCGACATCAAGGCGACGCGCGGCAACGAGAAGGGTCCGGGCAACACCTTCGTCATGGTCGACGCCGGCTTCGTCGACCTGGTGCGGCCGGCGATGTACGGCTCGTACCATCACATCTCCGTGCACGGCGCCAACCCGCAGGCACCGCAGGTGCCGCTCATCGTCGCCGGCCCGCTGTGCGAGTCGGGCGACGTCTTCACGCGCGACGCCGATGAGCTGCTGGTGCCGCGCCCGCTGCCCATGCCGCGGCCCGGCGACCTGTTGGTCCTGCACGACGCCGGCGCCTACGGCGTGCAGATGAGCTCCCTCTACAACTCCATCGGCCGCGCTCCGCAGGTGTGGCTCGACGACGGCCAGGCGTTCCTGATTTCCCGCCGCGAGACGGTCGAGGACGTCACCCGCAACGAGTGCCTGGAGCCGCTGTAGATGGTGCGCTGCGCGGCGATCTCTACCCGCCCCATCCAACCTTCCCCCGCAAGGGGGGAAGGCTTCGGCCTCCGGCCTCCGCCGCCTTGACGGGGGAGGATTGAGGTGGGGGTGATTTGAAGTGGCCGCGACTCCTACTTCTCGTCAGACGCCCCGCTGATCCCGTACATCGCGGCCGAGCAGTCCGTCCCCGAGCTCACGCTGCGCGCCGTCCTCCTCGGCACGCTGCTGTCGGTCACCTTCGGCATGGTCAACGCCTACCTGGGCCTCAAGGTGGGCCTGACGGTGTCGGCGTCGATTCCCTCCGCCGTGCTCTCGATGGCGATCCTGCGCGGCGCGCTGCGCCGCGGCACGGTGCTGGAGAACAACATCGTCCACACCATCGCCTCGGCCGGCGAATCGCTCGCCGCCGGTGTCGTGTTCACCGTCCCGGCGCTGATCTTCATCGGCATCGATCCCGGCGGCTTCCGCATCTTCCTCATCGCCGCGACCGCCGGGTTGCTCGGCATCCTGATGATGATCCCGCTGCGCCACGATCTCATGGTGGCGGAGCACGGGACCCTGCCCTTCCCCGAAGGCACCGCCTGCGCGCAGGTCCTGATCGCCGGCGACCGCGGCCCCGCGGCCGCGGCGCCGGTGTTTCTCGGCCTCGGACTGGGAGCGGTCTATCAGTTCGCCATGCGCGGCCTGCAGCTCTGGCGCGAGACCGTCTTCGTCAGCTTCCCGTCCCTGCACAAGCTCTCCCTCGGCGCCGAGCTGACCCCTGTCTTTCTCGGCATCGGCTATCTCATCGGCCTGCGCATCGCCGCCACGCTGATGGCGGGCGGGTTGATCGCCTGGGCGGTGATCATTCCCATCTTCGACCTGCTCGGCGGCACGGCGGCCGGTCATCAGCTGGGCCTGTCGCCCGAGATCGCGTCGATGGACGCCTGGCAGATCTGGCGCGCGCACGTGCGCTTCGTCGGCGCCGGCGCCGTGGCATGCGGCGGGGCGCTGTCGATCGCCCGCGCCCTGCCCCTCATGGCACGCTCGTTTCGCGTTTCGCTGCAAGGGATCGGCAAGCGCGCCACCGCGCTACATATCTCCCGCACCGAGCGCGACCTTTCACCCACCGTCGTCTTCGGCGGCAGCGCCGCGCTCGCGCTCGCGCTCTGGCTCGTCCCGACGTTCGAGATGGGCCTGGTGCAGATGCTGCTGGCGATGGCGTTCACGTACTTCTTCGTCGTCGTCTCGGCGCGCATGGTCGGTCTGATCGGCACCACCTCGCAGCCCGTGTCGGGGATGACCATCACGGCGCTGCTCGGCAGCGCGTTCGCGCTGCACGCGCTCGGCTACCAGGGCCAGACCGGCATGGCCGCCAGCCTGGCGGTGGCGATGGTGGTGTGTATCGCCATCGCGTTGTCGGGTGACATCAGTCAGGACCTCAAGTGCGGCGCCCTCGTCGGTGCCACCCCGCGCGCCGTGCAGCTGGCGGAGATGATCGGCGTCGCCGCCGCCGCCGTGCGCGCCGGCTGGGTGCTTTTGCTGCTGCACCAGGCGTACACCATCGGCTCCGAGATCCTGCCCGCTCCGCAGGCGAAGCTAATGGCCACACTCGCCCAGGGCGTCATGCAAGGCGACCTGCCGTGGGGCCTGCTCTCTCTCGGCGCCGCGCTCGCGGCACTCGCCGAGGCGGCCGGCGTATCGAGCCTCCCGTTCGCCATCGGCCTCTACCTGCCACTCACCACCACCGGCTCGCTGATCGCGGGCGGCCTCATCGCCCACGCCCGCCCCTCGCGCGGCGGCGAGAGCGAGCCGCCGATGCTGCTCGCCTCGGGCTTGATCGCCGGGGACGCCCTGGCCGGCATCGCCATCGCCGGCCTTGTCGTCAGCGGCTGGGCCGGCGCGCTGGCGCTGCGCACCCCGGCCGAAGGCACCGCCGGCGAAGCGCTGCTGACGGTCCTACCCTTCGCCACGCTGATGTGGCTGCTGACGCGTTACGGCCGCCGGCTCGTGCCAAAGTCCTAAAGAAACGCGAAGGCCTGCGCGAAGCGCTCGCGCCCACCATGTTCGAGGACCTGGCCGTGGGTGACCGTGATGCGGTCGAAGTCCCACTGCAGGATGCGCTCGACCGAAGCGCGCGCCGCCTTCCGGTCGCGCATGAAGAAGCGCACCAGGCGGTGCGGCCCGAAGCGGCCGGCCGATCCGACCACCCAGTGAAAGAGGCGCGCCCCGGCGGTCTGGTCCGCCGCGACGTTGAACGCCAGGTCGGTCAACATCAGCGTGCGCGAAGCGCGGTGAAAGAACACCACCTCGTTCATCGTCGGCGAGCCGCGAAACAGGTGCTGCTCCAGATCGGCGCGCCACAGCTCGGGCGCCTCGTCGCCGAGGATGGCGTCGAAACGCAGGTCCGCCCGCTTGCGCTCGAGCCCGGGGGCGCCGAACAGCAGCGACTGCGGGTACAGGGCCCGATAGTCGCCGGCGAAGAAGTGATGCACCGCGCTCGGGGCCACCACCGCCCGCACCGGCCCCACCGCGTCGAGCGCGCGGCGCGTCTCGTCGTCCGGACGGACGGGCGAGTGCAGCCACAGGCCGCCGTCCGACAGGCGCGTGACGGTCATGCGCGTGCCGATGTCGCCCACCGCGATCTTCAGCGGCCGCGCCGCCGCCCACAGATCGGGCGCCAATGCCGTCAGCACTTCGCCCATCATCTCACAGCGCGGTGGCGTTGATCGCCGCGCGCAGGCGGTGCTCGCCGCCCGGAGCGATCGTGACGATGTCCTCGCCGACATTCGCGGTTTCGACACAGACGGTCTCGCGGTACTCCTCATCGCCGAAGTCGCGCATGCGCCGCGCCTTCTCGGGGCCGGGGTTCCAGACCACGGTGGACCGGCTGCCCGACTTGGCGATTTCGATGCGCCGCCCGGCGACCGGATCCTCGATCGCACAGGCGCCGTCGCTGTCGAGATAGACGCGGTCAACCTCGCCGGAAATGGTCACCGCTCCCTCCTGCACCTTCGTGCGCCCACCGTCGACCTTGTCGATGTAGCGCCGGCCCTCGAGTCCGCGGACGCGCACCTGCGTCGCGTCGCGCACGGCGAAGTAGCTGTGCAGCGCGGCCGTGCAGCGGAAGGGCTCATGCCCGGTATTGCCCGCCATCAGCTCGACCTCGAGCACCGCGCCGACCGTCACCACCAGCTCGAGCCGGAACGAGAACGGCCACAGCGCGCGCGTCGCCGCGTTGGGCTCGAGGCGCAGGCGCAATTGCCCGGCACCCCAGGCATTGGTCAGCGCCTGGACCACTTCCCACGTCGCGGTGCGCGCCAAGCCGTGCGCCGGCTTTGTCGCGTCGCTCGGGTGATCGGCAAACCACGGCCAACACACCGGAATGCCGCCGCGAATGGCCGTGCCGGGCTCGTAGCGGCTGTGCGAGCTCACCCACAGCACCGGCGCCTGGCCGGCCGGTTGGTAGCTGAGTACATGCCCGCCGTGCAGCGCGATCTGCGCCGTGGCAAAGGGGTTGCGCAGCTCGGCAACGGTCAAGCCGCCCGGCCCGGCGGCAAAGGAGATCTGCCCGGGAATGCCGAAGTGCTTGTCGAGTTGCGCCGCGTCGCCGTCCGCCATCGCGTCTTCCCCCTTCCGGCGCGGCACGTTATCCCAGCCGCTTTGAACCGTTCAAGCCGGGCGGCGACGAGCGTCGAATCGGGTGCGTTGACTCGGTCGCTCTTTCCAGATGTGACTGGAGGGAATGGCCACCTCCGCACCGCTGGCGCCCCTTGCCCCGCCGCTCGACCGCCGCGCCGTGCTGGTGCGCGGCATCGGAACCATCTTGGTCAGCTCTGTGCTGTTCGGCGCCATGGCAGTGTGCGTCCGGATGGCGGCGCGCGACATGAGCGCGCTGCAGATCGCATTCTTTCGTTTTCTCGGTTCGCTCAGCGTGTTGCTGGTCCTGCGCGGCGGGCGCCCGCTGCGCCCGCGCGGGTCAGTGCGCCCGGTGCTGCTGCGCGGCCTGCTCGGCGCCGGCGCGATCGCGCTCTACTACCGCGGCATCGAGGGGGCGGGGGCCGGACTCGCCACGCTGCTGCACTGCACGTACCCGATTTCGACGGCGCTGTGCGCCACAACGCTCATGGGCGAGCGCCTGAACGGGCGCATCGCCATCGCGCTGGCGCTCAGTCTGGTCGGCGTCAGCATCGTGCTCGGCCCCGGCGCAGACCTCAGCCCCGGCGTGACGACCGGGGCCCTCAGCGCACTCGGCGCCTCGGTGCTGGCGGGCGCTGCCGTCGCCACGGCGCGGCAGTTGCGGCTGACTGAGAGCGCCTACCTCGTCACCACGTATTTCATGGCCGTCGGTACGCTGTGCACGGCGCCGGCGTTGCTCAGCGGTTTGCCCGACATGACGCTCACACTCGTTACCGTGCTGCTCGGCGTCGTCCTGACCTCGGTCGGCGGACAGATCCTTCTCCACCAGGGTCTCGGCTTCGCCCCCGCGACCCAGGCCAGCCTGGCCGCCACCACGACGGTCATCACCGCCGCGGTGCTCGAAGCGCTCGTCCTCGGCGAGCGCCTGGCGCCGCACACGCTGCTCGGCGCCGGCGTCATCGTCGCCGCCGTCGCGCTCGCCGTCAGTAAGCAAACTGAGACGCGCTAGGCACTCCGGTCCCTGAACTTTCCGCCACTCCGGTCCCCCTCCTTTCCTCCGGTCCCCCTCCTTTCCAAGGAGGGGTTAGGGGAGGTTGTTTGGAACGGCAGCGGCACGTCGTCGACCTCTTCGACCTCCCCCTAACCCCCTCCTTGGAAAGGAGGGGGAACCGAAGCGGCCTCCGCCGCATCGACAAAACCAAGGGGCGAAGCTACAGCACACCGATGCGCGTCAGGTGGCGCGTGATCGCGGCGACGATGCGCCCGCGTCCAAACGGTGCCAGGTGGCTGCCGCTGAACCAGTGGATGTCGGGCTCGCCCCAATGCAGCCACAGGGCGTGCGGATGTTCCGGCGGCACGATCTGATCGCCGCGGCCGGCGATGATCATCACCCGCTCGCGCTCGAGCCGCAGTGGATACGTGAGCGGCGAGTGCACGGCGTAGGCACGGCGCAGCTCGTCGCGCGTGAAAGCCGCCGGAGCCCCGGCGCGGTGCTGGCGGCTGCGCGCGAAGAAACGCCACGCCAGGTCGCCGATGCACACCGGCGGCACCATGGCGATGACGAACTCCACATCGTCGCGCAGCCCGACCGTGAGCGCCGACAGGTATCCACCCAGGCTGAGACCCAGCAGACCCACCGGCGCGCCGCTCTGCGCGCGCAGCCAACGCGTCACCACCTGGATCTCGAAAATGGCCTGGCGCACGGCGGCGCCCATGCGCGCCACATCCGGTGCCGCGAAGCGCTCGCCGGAAAAGCGCGAGCCCGGTGGTGTGCGCACGCCGTGATACGGCAGCGTCATCAGCGCCACGTCCAGGCCCTGGCGAAACAGCGGCGCCGCGAACAGCGCGATGGCATCGAAGCGCGGCTGCCCCATGGTGAAGCCGTGCAGCGCCAGCACCGTCGCGCGCGGCCGGCCCGAGTCGTGGGCCCAGTGCTCGAGCGGAATGCGCACGCTCTCGCCGGCGCCACCGCCGTAGGGCCGATAGTCGGCGGCCACCGTGCGCGCCAGCACGGCGCCGCCGTCGAGACTGCGCAGACGGCGAGCCGTGACCGCGGGCGGCGTGCGATCGATATCGCCAAAGACGAAGAACCGGCCCGGCTCGCGCTGCAGGTCGTCCGACAGGAAGAGCTCCGCCGTCGCGCGCATGGCCGGCAGCTCCTCCGGCGACGGCATCAGGATCCGGTCGACCACCGCGCGCACCGCCCCGAGCAGCGTCGCGTCCAGCGCGGTACCGACCTGCGTCAGCACCCGGTCGCCCCACCCTTCCGGCGGCAACCGCCCCGCTTGCAGCTCCGGGATCTCGATCAACGACATGGGACCCTCTGGTGCATCGGCTGATCATCGATGTCAAGCCGCGTGGCGCGCATCAACGCAGCACTTGACATCGAGCGGAGCCAACTTAGCTTCCGGTCATCACACAACACACCGCCGGCGTCGCAACCGGCGCAACAAGGAGGATTCACCATGGCGCTGTTCGCATACGGCGATCTCGACCCCGTGCAGGGACTGCTCGAACTACAGCGCGAGCTGGATCGCTTTACCGGCAAGCCGGGTCTGTTCGGCGGCCCATCGGGCGGCGGAGTGTTTCCGCCGATCAACGTGTTCAGCGACGCCGACGGCATCGTCGTGCGCGCCGAAGTACCGGGCGTCGATCCCAACGCGCTGAACGTGGCGCTCGAGCGCCGCACGCTGACCATCAGCGGCGAGCGCACCGAGCCACCGCACGAGAAAGGCGCCTACCACCGGCGCGAGCGCGCCTTCGGCAAGTTCTCGCGCTCGCTGCAGCTGCCGGAAGAGTTCGATTCCGAGCACGCCGCGGCCGAGTGTCGGCACGGCATGCTGACCGTGCGTATCCCCAAGCGCGCCGAGGCCCGGCCGCGCCAGGTCAAAGTCAACATCGGATAATACCCGCCAAGGAGGTTGAGCACATGACCGCCGCAGAAGTCGCAGTCAAAGAGAAGCAGGAGCTGCAGCAGCAGGAGCAGACGCGCCCCGGACGCTTCTATGTGCCCGACGTCGATATCTTCGAGGACGAGCACAATCTCTGGGTCCAGGCCGACATGCCCGGCGTCGAGCAATCGAACGTCGAGGTAGAGCTCGACGACAACGTGCTGACGCTGATGGGCAAGGTGTCGCTCGAGAACTACCGCGGGTTGAGCCCGCGCCACACCGAGTACAACGTCGGGCACTACCTGCGCCGCTTCACCCTCGTCGATGCCGCCAATTTCGACCACGAGCGCATCACCGCGCGCATCGTCAATGGCGTCCTGCAGGTGCAACTGCCGAAGGCCGAACGAGCCAAGCTGCGCCGCATCCCCGTCAACGCCAACTAAACAAAAGAAGAAGAGTCTCACGCGAAGCCGCGAAGCCACGAAGTAGTTCCGTGCCCCCCTTCGCGGCTTCGCGTCCTTCGCGTGAGACGCCCCTCGCCTGTCGTGCGCGGCGCGCTGTGGTACACTTCGCGCCATGGACAGCAACGCTCCGGCCGACACCGACCCCGCCGATACCAGCGCCTGGATCGAGTCGTTCGACTCGGTGCTGCGCAGCGAAGGGGCGCCGCGCGGGCGCTTCCTGCTGGCGCGACTCATCGAGTACGGCTATCGCCACGGCTTGACGCTCCCCTTCACCGCCAACACGCCGTACATCAACACCATCCCGCTCGAATCGCAGCCGCTCTACCCGGGCGACCGCGACATCGAACGGCGCATCCGCAGCCTGATGCGCTGGAACGCCATGGCGATGGTGGTGCGCGCCAACAAGCTCAACAGCGGCGTCGGCGGCCACATCTCGACCTACGCGTCGGCGGCAACGCTGCTCGAAACCGGCTTCAACCACTTCTTTCGCGCCCCCGGCGACGACACGCCAGGGGATCACGTTTACTTCCAGGGGCACTCGTCGCCCGGCATCTACGCCCGCGCCTTTCTCGAAGGCCGCATCAGCGCTACCCAGCTGCACGCATTTCGCCGCGAGATCCGGGCCGGCGGCCTGTCGTCCTATCCGCACCCGTGGCTGATGCCCGATTTCTGGGAATTCCCCACCGTGTCGATGGGGCTCAGCCCGATCTCGTCGATCTATCAGGCGCGCTTCAACCGCTACCTGCGCGACCGCGGCATCCGCGACACCGACGCCAGCCGCATCTGGGCGTTTATCGGCGACGGCGAGGTCGACGAGCCCGAGACGCTGGGCGCCATTGCGCTGGCGGCGCGCGAGAACCTCGACAACCTGATCTGGGTCATCAACTGCAACCTGCAGCGCCTCGACGGACCGGTGCGCGGCAACGGCAAGATCATCCAGGAGCTCGAGGCCGGTTTTCGCGGCGCCGGCTGGAACGTCATCAAGGTCATCTGGGGCGACGACTGTGACCCGCTGCTGGCGCGCGACACCACCGGGCTGCTCGTCAAACGCATGGGCGAAGTGGTCGACGGTCAGTACCAGAAGTACACGGTGTCGGGCGGCGACTACATCCGCCAGCACTTCTTCGGCGCCTATCCCGAGCTGCTGCAGCTGGTCGAGAACCTCACCGACGCCAAGCTGGGCAAGTTGCGCCGCGGCGGCCACGATGCGGCGAAAGTCTACGCCGCCTTTCGCGCCGCGGTCGAGCACCGCGGCGCGCCGACCGTGATCCTCGCCAAGACCA
>CAYVUV010000335.1:0-2228 GCA_964455095.1 uncultured Binatia bacterium (SeqCode) | reverse complement strand
CTGAGCTCCGGAATCGGCTACGTCATCTGGTACGCCGCCCTGCGCGGGCTGACGGCCATGCGAGCCGCGACCGTGCAGTTGTCCGTGCCGCCGATCGCGGCAATCGGCGGCGCCCTGATGCTGGCCGAGCCGCTCACCCCGCGGCTGATGCTCGCGTCAGCCGCCATCCTCGGCGGCATCGCCGTCGTGCTGGCGACCCGGGCGCGCGCCGTGGCGCGCGGCGCGACGGGCCACTGAGCCCGCGCCATGCTGCAGCGCCGGTTGACGATTCACGGGCTCGTGCAGGGGGTGGGGTTTCGCGCTTCGCTGGCGCTCGAGGCGCGGCGCCTCGGATTGGCCGGCTGGGTCCGCAACCGACGGGACGGCTCGGTCGAGGCGGTCGTGGCCGGCGACCCGGCGGCGGTCGAGGCCCTGACGCGCTGGGCGGCGCGCGGCCCGACGGCGGCGCGCGTCATGCGGGTGGACGTCGGGCCGGCGAGCGGCGAGTTCGTCGGCTTCGATATGCGGCCGACCGACTGAGCCCCGATACTCCATACCCCTTTAAGGTAATACCGTCGCTATCATTAGGGTTATGGACGCCTTCCGGGCGCGCCATGAACATGCAGGACAGCGGTCGCGGGGAGAGGCCTCGCGCCGGAAACGACAACAGGGCAGCAGGAGACACCGTGAAACTCAGGATCAGTCAGATTGCGCTGGTGGTGGCAGGTTGCATGGCACCCGCGCTCGGTCACGCGACCAACGGCTACTTTTCGCACGGCTACGGCATCAAGGCCAAGGGGATGGCCGGCGTCGGCATCGCGCTGCCGCAGGACGCGATGGCCGCGGCGACCAACCCCGCCGGCATGGCCTTCGTCGGCAACCGGATGGATTTCGGCCTCGACGTGTTCATGCCGGCCCGCGAGGCGGAGATCAGCGGCAACGCCGCCGGCCTGAACGGCACCTACGACGGCGACGGGCGCAACATGTTCTTCGTGCCCGACTTCGGCTACAACCGGATGATCAATCCGAACCTGTCGGTGGGCGTGGTCGTCTACGGCAACGGCGGCATGAACACCACGTACGAGAAGTCGCCGTTCTCGGCCTGGGGCGTCACGGGCACCACGGGCGTCGACCTGACGCAGCTGTTCATTGCGCCGACGGTGGCCTACAAGATCACGCCCGACCACGCGATCGGCGTGTCGCTGAACCTCGCGCACCAGCGTTTCTCTGCGTATGGCCTGCAGCCGTTCACGATGATGTCGGCGGACCCGACGAAAGTGACGAACAACGGCGAGGATTCGTCCTCCGGCTGGGGCGTGCGCATCGGCTGGACCGGTCGCATGAGCGACACGGTGACGCTCGGCGCGACCTACCAGACCAAGACCAAGATGGGCAAGTTCAAGGAGTACGCCGGCCTGTTCGCCGATGGCGGCGACTTCGACATCCCGGCCAACTACGGCGTGGGCATCGCGTTCAAGGCCACGCCCAAGCTGACCGTGGCTGCCGACGTCCAGCAGATCGACTACAGTGGCGTGGGCTCCGTCGGCAATTCGATGTCTGCCCTGATGTCGGGGATACCTCTCGGCGGCGCCAACGGCCCCGGCTTCGGCTGGCGCGACATGACGGTGTTCAAGCTCGGCGCGAACTACCAGTACAGCGACAAACTCACGCTGCGTGGCGGCTTCAGCATGGGCCGGCAGCCGATTCCTTCGAGCGAAGTCACGTTCAACATCCTCGCCCCCGGCGTGATCGAGAACCACCTGACGCTCGGCGCGACCTGGCAACTCGGCGGTGGCAAGGAATTGAGCGTCGCCTACATGCACGGCTTCAAGAAGACCGTGAGCGGCGGGTTGCCGCCGGGGATGCCGCCGGCAGGCTTCGGCGGCGGGACGGCCGACCTGCGCATGAGCCAGAACTCGCTGGGCGTCGCATTCGGCTGGCAGTTCTGACCGGAAACACGACGAGGGACGGACCTTGGGGTACCTGATCAACGGCGTCGAGGTCGAGGCGGACGAAGAAGGTTTCCTGCTCGAACCCGACTACAGCGGGGACGCGGTGCGCGCGATTGCGCAGGCCGAGGGCATCGAACTCACCGACGACCACTGGAGGGTGGTCGCCTACCTGCGCGAGCGGTTCCAGGAGGACGGCCACACGCCGAACTTCCGGAACATGCTCAAGGACTTCGAGGAGTCGCATCCGGGCGTCGACTGGAAGACGAAGCTCTACGAGCTGTTTCCGAACCAGCCGGC
>CAYVUV010000334.1:0-19604 GCA_964455095.1 uncultured Binatia bacterium (SeqCode) | reverse complement strand
CGACTCGGTCGGTACGAGCTTCGCTCCGCGGGTGTGTACATCGTCAGACTCCTTCGCTCGAGGCAGCGGCGCCGATTCGGATTGTCATCTGTATCGTTCGATAGACACCGTGTTGGCCCTCCGGCGTCACGTCGAACGCCGAGTCGCTGGTGGCCGAGCCCGTCACGGTGACCGATGCCCCTCGACGCCCTGAGACGTATTCTACCTACGGCAGGGGTTTCGCGAACCCAGGTGACCGTCGAATCTCAAAACGGCCCCGGCGTCGGCGCCGAGTGCGTGTGCTCGATCCCGATGGTCACCTCGCCAGCGCCGCGTCCCGTGCGCGTTGGTGCTCGACGGCAGGGTGTCCCCGTCACGTGGCGCGCGCACGGGCGACCATGAACGAGATGGGGTCGTTCATGCCAATCGGCTCGAGGGTGACCTCGGGATGTGCGCGGGCGAAAATACGAAAGACTTCGTCGCAAAACCCCTGGCCGACGATGTCGACACCGGAGAAATCGAGGATGGCGTGCGTGAAATCCGTCAAACGTTGGGTGACACGCCGCGCCTCCGAGCGCGATATCAGCGACGATCCGATGCTGCTCAGCTTGATGGTGGTCCGCGTGCGGTTGAAGCGAAATACGTCGGGATCGGTATGGGCGCGGAAGACGTCCTCCAGCCTGGGAGTCTGACCGGCCATGACCACGAGCGTGACCTGTGTCCCCTTGCGGACCGCGCTCACTCCGATCCCGCTGTCGGCAACTTGATTGTCGACGATCCACGCAACGCCCTGGCTCTCGATACGAAAGCGCGTCACCGCCTTCGACGAGAAGAACAACCCTTCGCCGCTGTGTCGGGCGGGATCGCTGGTGAGCTTCCCTTTTTCGAGTTGCACGATCGCGTCGGCCGGTGCGGCGAAGCCAAAATCGCGGCAGACCTTGGCGAAGACGCCGACGCCGTCGTCGCGGACGGTGGTCACGGTGGTTGTGTCGGCCTCGAAGGCGACGTCGATTTCCACGCTGCGTCCCTCGGAATGCTCGATGGCATTGTTCACCATCTCGCTGGCGGCGTACTGCAGGCTATGGTTTTCGTCCGCGGCGAGCGGTCGAATACGGCCGATCTCCTCGGCGATCTGCCGCCATACGAGGTCCTCTTGTAGACCGGTCAGTCGGTAACGGTGGTGGAGGTGGCGAAACCGGTAGCGGGCCGCCGGCCCCCGGCCCTGCCGCTCGAGGATGCGACTCGTCACCAGGGCGCGCAGCAGCCGGTGGCTGGTCGCCGGCGACACCCGCAGCGCGGTCACGACGTCGCGGTTGCTGACCTCACCGCGCGCCTCGACCAGCATGCGGATCCGGTCGATGGAGTCGGTCATGAGGTGATACTATATCGATCACCTCACCAATGCGAGGTGATAAACTGCCAATCGCATCGCGGTCGACTGCGGTGTTGTTGGGTTGGGCGGGAGGCCCGGATGGCTCAACCCTTGTCCGGCCCGACCGGTTCGAAGCGGTAGCCGATGCCGCGCACGGTGAGGAAGTGGCGCGGCTGGTCGGGGTCGGGCTCGAGCTTGGCGCGCAGGCGGCCGATGAAATTATCGATCGTACGCTGGCTCAGGTAGTCGGTCTGCCAGACGGCGTTGAGCAGGGTCTCGCGGTGGACGGCGCGGCCGGGGTGGCGGACGAAGTAGGCGAGCAGGGCGAACTCGCGCGCGGTCATCGCGACGTCCTTGCCGGCGCGCCGCACGCGGTGGCGGTCGAAGTCGATCTCGACGTCGCCGAATCCGGCCAGCGGACGGCCGCTGGCGCGCAGGCGTTTGCGGCGCAAGGAGGCGTTGAGCCGCGCGCGCAACTCGCTCAGGCTGAAGGGCTTGCTGATGTAGTCGTCGGCGCCGAGCTGCAGGCCGAGCACCTTGTCCGCCTCGTCGCCGCGCGCCGTGAGGATCAGCACCGGCACGTCGGCATCGCGCTGGCGCAGGCGGCGCAACACCTCGAGGCCGTTCATGCCCGGCAGCATGATGTCGAGCACGACCAGATCGGGCGGCTGCTGCTCCGCCAGCCGCAAGCCGCTCTCGCCGTCGCCGGCGGCGACGACCTCGTAGCCCTCCAGCGCCAGGTTGAGCTGCAGGCCGGCGACGATCGAGGGATCGTCTTCGATCACCAGAACGCGTTCGCTCGCCATGAGATCGCTAATTGATGGTCGGCAGCAAGATGGAGAACTCGGCGCCGCCGTCGGGTCGGTTGCGCACGCGCACTTGACCGCCGTGAGCCTGGGCGACGTGGCGCACGATCGCCAGGCCGAGGCCGCTGCCTTCCTGTTTGCGGCTGAGTCGGTCGTCGATGCGGTAGAAGCGCTCGAAAATGCGCCGGCGCTCGCGGTGCGGAATGCCCGGCCCGCGGTCGAGCACCGACAGCGCCACCTGCCCGTTCTCCCGCCCGCACACCAGGCTGATGGCCTTGTCGTCGCCGCCGTACTTGACCGCGTTCTGCAGCAGGTTGAGCAGCGCCTGGCTGACCATCTCGCGGTCGGCGAGCACCAGCGGCAAGTTCGGGTCGATCTCCGTCGCGAGATTGATGTGCTCGCGCAGGCGCATCGGCTCGAAGGCCTGCAGGGCCGCGTCGACCACGCCGGAGACCGGCTCGGGCTGGCGGTGGTAGATCATCTTGCCGGCTTCCATGCGCCCGAAGTCGAGCAGCCGTCCGATCATGGTCGTCAGGCGCTCGGTCTCCTGCGTAAGCATGGTGAGGCACTGCCGGCGTTGTTCTTCGGTGAGCGGGCGGTCTTCGGCCAGGGTCTCGCTGAACATGCGAATGCTGGTCAACGGCGTCTTGAACTCGTGCGACACCTTGGAAAGAAAATCGAGCTGCAGCTGCGACAGGTCGGAGGCGCGTTTGAGCCAGACGAAGAGCAGCACCGAACCGACCAGCAGCGTGACGCAGAAAGTCAGGATCAGGACGCCGAAGGTGGTGTCGGCCGTAGCGCGGCTGAAGACCAGGACCAGGATGCCGACCACCACCAGCGCCGCCACCGGCACCAGCAGGAAGATCGAGCCAATGAAGACGTATCGTCCGAACCGCATGCGCGCTGATCGTGACGCTCGCCCCCGCAGCGGTCAAGGGAGGTGGGAGGGGGAAGTCGGAGCGTCGGACCTTCAGGCCAGATCGGGGGGCGTGACGCGCGTCAGCCACGCGCGGTACGTGCCGGGGTAGCCGACCGCCTGTTGGCGGCCGCGCACGCGCTGCAGCACGGCGGCGCTCTGCTCTGGGCTCAGGCCCGGCCGCGCGCGGGCCCAATCGGCGACCTGCTCCGCCGCCGCGGCTGCTCCCTTGGCGCGGCTGTCGAGCATTGCCTCCTCGCCGTCGTGGCCGTTGCCGAGGCCGAGGAACTGCTCGATGACGTACTCCGACACGTGCACGCCGTGCTTGCGCGAGGCGACGATATTGCCCTTGCCGGTGACCACGTTGCCAGTGCTGAACACCGTCTCGTAGCCCGCCAGACGGCCGAGATCGCGGTCGACGTAGTCGTAGAGCTCGCCGCGCTGCGCCACCCCCGGCATCGGCTCCGGAATGCTGCCGATCGAGCTGACGATCAGCGGCGCGCGCACATCCTCGAACGCGCCGGCCACCGGCGTCACCTTGCCCCCCGCAACGGTAGTATGCTGGAAGCGCAGGCCGACCAGCCGATCGCCCTCGACCAGCAAACCCGTCGGCGTGTGCAGCGGCACCACCTTGAACAGGTACTTCTGCACCGCCTTCTCGACGATCTTGCGCCGCGTCGCTTCGAAGCGCTCCTGGCGCGCCGCGTCGGCATCCTCCGGCGTCTCGATCAGCGGCATGTCCTCGATGCGCCGGCGGTAGTAGAGCGTCGCGCCGGCGAGGCCGAGGGCGTCCCATTCCAGCTTGTGCTCGGCCAGCACGGCCGGGATGCCGGCGTGCTCGAGGCGCAGCATGTCGACCTCGATGCCGCGCGCGGCCAGGGCCCGGCGCGCCATCTCGAGCTGCAGCACCTTCATCACGTCGATCGAGGCCAGGCCGCCGCCGACCACGATGGCGCCGTCGACCAGCTCGTATTGCGGACCCCGATAGTCGCGTTCATTGAAATGGTTGAACCAGTAGATCAGCGGGTTCTGGTAGATCAGACCGCGCCCGACGTAGTCGTCGGCCCCCGTGACGGGCAGCGGGCGGTCGCGCCACGCCCCGTGCGCCATGATCACCGCCGTAAACCCCCAGTCCCGCGCCAGGGCGGGAAAGTCGATGTCACGCCCGATCTTGGTGTTCGGGACGAAATGCACCCCCGGGCGGTCGAGCCGCTCGCTGATGGTTTCGTACTCCTTCTGCCGCAGCTTCACGTGCCAGCGCGGCAGGCCGTCCTCGATCTTGCCGTATGGGCGCGCGTTCTGCTCGAACACGACGCACTCCACCCCTCGAGCGGCGAGCGCACCGGCCATTTCGGCGCCGGCTGTCGCCCCCCCGACGATCGCCACGACGTACTGCGGAGAACTCACAGCGCGCCACCATAGCCGAGGAACCGAGGCGGAACAAAGGGGCAGCGGATATCAGTTTTCAGGCCCCCGCCGGGCGCTGCGCGCGCAGGCAACAGCGGTCTTCGTAGGCCTTGCGGGCGATCTCGGTGTCGCGGATGAAGTGCTCGAGCTCGGGCAGCAGCAGCGCCTGCGGTCCGTCGCACAGCGCCTGCTCGGGATGCGGGTGGAAATCGACCAGAACCATGTTGGCCCCGGCGATGATCCCCTGCGCCGTGACGTGGTGGATGTCGAGCAGCCCATCGATGGCGACCATGCGCTTGCCGACCGAATGCGACGGGTCGATGCACACCGGCAGACGGGTGAGGCGTTTGACCGCTGGCACGAGGGCAAAGTCGACGAAGTTGCGATGCGGGTCGCCGAGGTTGGTCTTCATGCCGCGCAGGCCGAAGATGAGCCGGTGATTGCCGCCCGTGGCCAGGTACTCGCACGCGTTGAGCGACTCCTCGAGCGTGATGCCCATGCCGCGCTTGAAGAGGACGGGGAAGTCGTTCTGCTGGCCGACGGCCTTGAGCAACTCGAAGTTCTGCGCGTTGCGCGTGCCGATCTGGAGCATGACCCCGGTCGCCTGCCCGGAAGCAGCCAGCGCGGCGCGGATCTCGTCGACTTGCGACTCGTGCGTGATCTCCATGGCGATGACTTTGATGCCGTAGGTGCCGGCGAGCTCGAAGACAAAGGGCAGGCAGGCCTTGCCATGGCCCTGAAAGTCGTACGGGCTGGTGCGCGGCTTGTAGGCCCCGGCGCGGGTGGTGGCGATGCCGAGATCGCGCAGGGCGCGGAACATCGTCTCGACGTTCTCGCGCGAGTCGACGGCGCACAGGCCGGGGAAGATGTGCAGCGTGTCCTGGCTGAAGCGCAGGCCGTTGTACTCGAAGCCCACCGCATCGGCCTGTCCCGCGTGCCGGCCGATGGCGCGGTAGCGCTCGGTGATGCGGATCACCTTCTCCACCGCCGGGAACTCCTCGAACGGTTCCTGCGGAATCGTGCTGGTCGAGCCGAGCAGATAGATCTCAGTGAGCACGCGCGTCGCGCCCTGAATCTTGCGCACCTCGGTGCGCACGTTGGGGTAGCGCTCGGCCAGCTGCACCACCTCCCGTACCTCCGGTGAATCCGGAAGCACGTCGGACTTCATGACGATGATCATTGCCTCTCCAGTCGCTGCGAGTTGTGCATCGCTCTACTCATAGGCTCTCGGCGCTCCGACGCCAAGGGCCCGCCGCGGGCTTTGCCCGGCAATTCGCGAAAGAGGTTCCTCTCCCACCGGGGGCTTTGCACACAAAGTCACCGTTGAAACGGCGCTCTGGTCGGAGTCGGGGTCGGAATCGGTATCGGAGTCGAGGGCAAACGAAATGAATTGCAGCCTGTGTCGATGCCATCCGCTAGGAACCGCGGAATCTTGGGACAGGAATCGATTCCGACCCCGACGGGAGAGGCACGATCGGCGACGAAAGGTTTGGGTGCAAAGCCCCCACCGGGAGAGGAACCAGAAGGCGGCGGCCGCGGCTCAGAACAGCCGGCTGAGCAGGGCCGGCACCGCGTGCTCGACGCGCAGCGGTCGGGGGCCGAGCGAAACGGACGTGAACCCCTGCGCGCGCAGCAGGTCGATCTCGTAGGGGATGAAGCCGCCTTCGGGGCCGACCGCCAGCGTGACCGCGGTGCGCACGCCGCGCGGGCACGCGGCGTCGGCAAGCGGATGAGCCGCGAGCGGCAGCGTCCCGGCGATCAGTGCCGGCACTTCGTCCTCGACGAACGGCTTGAAGCGGCGCCGCACCTCGATCGACGGCGCGACGGTGTCGCAGCCCTGCTCGAGCCCCAGCAGTACCTGCTCGTGCAGCGCCTCGGCGGTCAGTGCCGGGCTTTCCCAGAAGCTCTTCTCGACCCGCCAGGTCGCCATCAGGACGATGCGCTTGACGCCCATCGCCACGGCTGCCTGCAGCACCTTTTTCAGCGTTTTGGGACGCGGCAAGGCCAGGCAGAGCGTCAGCGGGAGAGGTGGCGGCGCGTCGTCGTCGAGGGAGACGGCCATCTCCAGCACTCCGTCGGCGAGGTGCGTGATGCGCCCGCTGCCGACGCGGCCGTTGAGCGCGCCGACGCGCAGCGTGTCGCCGACCGCGGCGCGGTGCACCCCCGTGACGTGCGCCGCCCGGCGCCCGCGCAGCCGCACGTGCTCGGCCCCGGTGAAGTCGTCGTCGAAGAGCAGCACCAGGTTCATGCCGCGACGGCCCTTAACATCGGCCGTGGCGATGGTCTACAAGACGCCAGTACCCGAGCGCTTGCCATCGCGCGCAACGGGGGACAAACTACCGACTTCACCGCGCGGAATCACAACCCAAACCCAAGAGGAGACACCATGGCGACACGCATGAGTTTGGTGGCCGCAGGTCTGTTGTTGATGAGCAGTGCGGCGTGCGCCGACGGCGCTGCCACGGCGAAGGCGAGCCTGCACGACGCCGCGGGCAAGTCGGTCGGCACGGCGACGCTGGAGGAGACGCCGGAAGGGATCGCGATCACACTCGACCTCTCCAATTTGCCGCCGGGTACACACGCCTTTCACATTCACGAGACCGGCAAGTGCGAGCCGCCCTTCACTTCGGCCGGCGGCCACTTCAACCCGATGGGCAAGCAGCACGGCTCCATGAACCCGGAGGGCCTGCACGCCGGCGACCTGATGAACCTCGAAATTCCCGCCTCGGGCAGCCTGAAAGTCAAGGTGCCGGCAGCGGTCGTCTCGCTGAAAGAAGGCAAGACCAGCCTGTTCGACGCCGACGGCTCGGCGCTGGTGATTCATGCCGGTCCGGACGATTACAAAACCGATCCCACCGGCAATGCCGGCGCGCGCATCGCGTGCGGCGTGGTGACCAAGTAGGTCCGCCACCGCGCGGCCAGACTGACCAACAAAAAAGGGGAGAGTGAGCATGGCAGGAGTCGCACAGGCCGGCGCTGATTCGAGCGTTCGCCACTATCAGCTGTTCATCAACGGCAAGTTCGTCGACGCCCAGTCGGGCAAGACCTTCGAGAGCATCAACCCGCACGACCGGTCGGTCGTTGCCGTGGTCGCCGAGGGCGACAAGGCCGACGTCGACCTGGCCGTCAAGGCCGCGCGCGCGGCGTTCGAGCCGTGGAGCGCCGCGACGCCGGGCGAGCGGGCGCGCGTGCTGCTCAAGATGGCCGATCTGCTCGAAGCGCGGGCGATGGACCTCGGCCAGCTCGAGACGCTCGACATGGGCGGGCCGATCCTGATGACCAGCGGCATGGTTCAGCTCGCCGCCGAGGTCTTCCGTTACTGGGCCGGCATGGCGACCAAGATCCACGGCATCACCAGCCCGCCGATGAGCCCGGGCGAGTTCCTCGGCTACACGCTGCGCGAACCGGTCGGCGTCGTCGGCGGCATCACGCCGTGGAACGGCCCGATGATCATGGCGGCCTGGAAGACCGCCCCGGCCCTCGCCTGCGGTAACGCCGTGGTGCTCAAGCCGGCCGAGCACACGCCGATGACGGCGATGGAGTTGGGCCGCATCGCCGCCGAGGCGGGCTTGCCCGAGGGCGTGCTCAACATCGTCCCCGGCTTCGGCCCCACCGCCGGCGCCGCGCTGGCGCAGCACCCGGGCGTCGACAAGATCGCCTTCACCGGCGAGCATGTCACCGGCCGTCTGGTCGTACAGGCCTCGGTGTCGAACCTGAAGACGGTGACGCTTGAGCTCGGCGGCAAGTCGCCGCACATCATTTTCGACGACGTCGACCTGGAGACCGCGGTCGCCAAGGGATTGTTCGGCGTCTTCATGAACACCGGTCAGATCTGCTCCGCGGGAACGCGCATCCTGGTCCAGGAGACGATGTACGACCGCTTCGTCGAGCGCTTCGTCGAGCGGGCGCAGCAGATCGCCGTCGGCAACCCGTCCGACTTCTCCACCCGCATGGGTCCGCTGGTGTCGGAAGAGCAGCTGAAGAAGGTGCAGCGGTACGTGGAGATCGGCAAGAAGGAAGGCGCCAAGCTGCGCTGCGGCGGCAGCCAGCCGAAGGATCCGGCGCTCGCCAACGGGTTCTACTTCGAACCCACCGTCTTCACTGACGTCGACAACCAGATGCAGATCGCCCAGGAGGAGATCTTCGGACCGGTGGCGTCGATCATCAAGTTCCGCGACGAAGACGACGCCGTGCGCATCGGCAACGATGTCATCTACGGCCTCGCTGCCGGCGTGCAGACCACCAACCTCAAGCGCGCCCACCGGCTCGCCAAGCGGCTGCAGGCGGGTACGGTGTGGATCAACACCTGGCACATGATCGAGCCCAACTCGCCCTTCGGCGGCTACAAGCTGTCGGGCTACGGGCGCGAGAACGGCCTGGCCATGGTCGAGCACCTCACCAAGCTGAAGCAGGTGTGGGTCGACCTGAACGACTTCACGATGGATTTCTTCGGCATGTGATCAGGCGGGTGGGCGGGTTCATGACCTTTCCCTGCAAAGGGCTGACGCCGCGCGCGCTCCGGGTGCTCGGGCGCGTGCGGGCCGACAGCGATGAGTCCGCCGACCCGCTGGCCATGATGATCAGCGGCGGTTGCTGTGGCGGGAGTGCCCCGGTGCTGCTCCGCCGCTCGAACATCATCCCCGGCTTCGACGTGCAGATCGGCGAGAGCGACGGCCTCGCCATCTATGCCCATCCCGAGCACGCGCGCTACCTGCTCCGCGATCACTTCCTCATCGACGCCATCGACGGCGGGCGCAGCGACACGTTCTCGCTGGAGATTCCCTACGGGGCGCGCTTCGTCCTGCGCGAGTTGGCGGACGAGACCTGACCCAACCGGTCACGTCTCGTCGCGATCCAACCACTTTTCCTGCACCGGCGCCGCGTAGGCCTCGAGCGCATCGAGCAGGGCCTCCGGCGTCGGCTCCGCCAGCAGCATGGCGCGGTGCTCGGACCGCATGAAGCGCTCGGCGACGACATGGTCGAGCAAGCCCAATAGGCCGTCGAAGTAGCCGCGCACATTGAGCACTCCGCACGGCTTGGCATGGATGCCGAGCTGGGACCAGGTGAGGATCTCCAACAGCTCCTCGAGCGTGCCGATCCCGCCCGGGAGAGCGATGAAGGCGTCGGAGAGATCGGCCATCAGCGCCTTGCGTTCGTGCATCGAGTCGACCACGCGCAAGTCGAGCAGCCCGGCATGCGCCACCTCCTTGCTGACCATGGCGCGCGGAATGACACCGATCACTTCTCCACCCTCAGCCAGCACGGCGTCGGCGAGCTTGCCCATCAGCCCGATGCTGGCGCCGCCGTAAACGAGCCCCAGGCCGCGCTGGGCCAACAACACACCCAGGGCGTTGGCCGCCGCCAGATAGCGCGGGCTGGCACCGGGGCTCGAGCCGCAGAACACGCACACGCGTCGCACACCCATTCCTCCTCTTTGTCCCCCCCTATCAACCCGCCCGACCCGCCCCAAGTGGGCACGTCACAAAGATCGCGAATTCCGCAAAGTCGTCCCATGCGTGTCGCACCGATGCGAGGGTCTCGCGAGCCCCATGGCAGGCAGCGTACGCATTCTGTCCTCGGGCGCATAGCACAGCGTCCGAGGCACGGAACTTGGGCATGGCCTGCTGCGGAGGTCTTCACGCATGACTGATTCACACGCGGAAATGACGGTAAGCCCCGAAACCACCTCGCACCCCTCGTGGGGATCGATGAACAGCAGCTTCGCCCATCTCAAGGTGTTGGAGCAACTCATGGCCGGCGCCGAGATCCTCCACACACAGCTGCCGTCGCCGTCCGACTGGTCGCCCGAGAAGCGACTCGCCGGAGCCGTGCTGGCCGGCGCCCTGCTCGATGTCCGCGACAATAGCGCCGACCCGCGCCGCGAGCGCGTCGTGCGCCAGGCGCTGGCCTGGATTCGCTCCTCGGATACGACGTGGCCCTTCTCGTTCTTGCGCTTGTGCGAGCTGTTCGCACTCGAGGCCGACTGGGTGCGCAGCGTCGCCGCCCGATGGATTCGCGAAGGCCGCTCCTCCCATCGCAGCCCGACCTATCGGCGGGCTGCGTAAAAGTCACCACGAGGGCATAGGTATCTGATGTTCCTGGTCTTTTTTCTGCGTATGTCAGCCGCCCTGCCGAGTGTGCCAAAGCCGGCCAGCCGGCCAGGAAAGGTGATTCCGTTCCGCAGGCGAGATTCTGCGCCGCCTCCACCCGACCCGCAGGCAGGTCCTGCAACTGCCAACTCTCGCTAGCATAGTGCCTAGCGTTTCTGCCTTGTAGATCTGCAAGGTGCGAGTGTTCGTCAGCAAGATTTCTTGATTAGGCGAGCGTCGGGTTGTCGACCCGGACCGGGCATATCGCTTGCTGCCTGACCGGAGTCATGGACATGCACAGTGAAATCATCGGTCAAGTCGGTGGATTGACACAGGCGAGGTTGGAAGCAGGGGGAATGTGGCAAGGGGGGTTCTCTGCCGAGAGCGGGAGGGCCGGCATGCAGGATCAAGCTTCAGGGGAGCAATCGAGACGGGGTGGCGGCCGGGAGAGAGGGAGCGGCTACAGCTATTGGGGAGACTACGGCCCTGGGGGTGAGTACCTCACCGTGGTCAAGAACCTGATGGCGGGGTCGCAGATTCTGCCCTCGCAGCAGCCGTCTCCGTCGGACTGGTCGCCGCACAAGCAGCTTGCTGCGGCGGTGTTGGCGTCGGCGATGATGGACATTCGCGACCGCCGCGCCGACGGCAAGGACACGCGCAGGGTGCGCGAGGCGCTGCAGTGGGTGAACTCGGACGACGCCGCGTGGCCGTACTCGTTTCTGCGTCTGTGCGAAGTGTTCGCGTTGACGCCGGCCTGGGTGCGCCGTGTGGTTCGCCGCTGGGCCACGCAACCGGCGGCCGCACCGGAGCGGCGCGCACAACTCAGCGACGCGGCTTAAGACTGTGTGGGCTCCCGAAGGGTCAGCGGACGGCCGGGCGACACCGGCTGTCCGCTGCGGGTGCCTGCTACTGTTGTCCGCCCTGATCGGCGCGCGGCTGTTGTAGCCGGCTGAGCACGGCGCCGAGCTCGCCGATTTCGGTCGGGACCCCGGCGCGGTAGGCAATCACCTGGCCGGAGAATGGCGAAACCCGCGCCCCGGGCGTGATGATGCCAACCAGATTGAGCGGGTCGGAAGCGGCGATCAGCAGCGGCGCATCGCCGTCGCGGCGGCGGCGCACGCTACGCAAGGCGTCGACGGCTTCGGGCAGGGCGAACTGCTCGCCGACAAACCCCGCGACGAAGCGACCGCCGCGGATCTCGCCGCGCGCCTCGAGGCGGCGCAGGGCATAGAGCAAGCTGCGCCAACTCGGCAGATGGCGCTCCCGAGCACACAGGTCGCGGAAGACGACGCCGTAGCGCAGCAGTAAGCGCAAGGCAGCTCGTTCGGCCGCCTGCTCGAGGCTGGACGGTTGATCGGGTTCGGCGCGCAGCAGCGACCATCGCCCCACCGGCATGAGGCGGCGCGCATGGCCGCCGGGCAGAGCGCGCAAATGGCCGGGACGGCGCGGGCGGCGCTCGCGTTCGGGCAGCAGCAGCGTGCGCAGGCCGGCAATTCCGTCGCCGGTCACCACGCCGGCGGCGACCAGTTCCCAGAGCGCGTTCTCCACTTCGGTCGGCAGCCGTTTGATGGCGCGCGCGATGTCGGCCAGGAACGATGCGCCGCGTTGTTCGAGGTACTGCAGGACCTCCCCGGCAATGGGTGAAAGCTCGGCCCGCCATTGCTCGCCGGCTGGCGGCGGCGCCAGTAGTTCGGGCAGCGCTGCGCGCAGCGCAACGGCCAGTGGGGCAGAGCGGGTGGGCGCCTGACGCCGCCGCACCGGCAGCGCGTTGTCCTCCGGTTCGGGCCCGACCGCTAGCGCCAGGCGCCCCCACGCCACCTCGCCGGCCAGGCACAGCTGCTCGAGATCGGCCGGGTCGTAGTCCGCAATGCGCGCCGGCAACACGTCGCGCTCCCACGCCGGCCCGGGCAGCTCGAGCCCCTGCAACTGGCCGATGATCTGCCGGACGCCATCCCGCCCGTGCAGGCGGCTGTCACCACCGACATGCTGCCAGGAGAACAGGAAGCGCATGAAGTCAGCGGCCGAGACGGCCTCGATCTCCTTGCGCAGCCGGCCAAGCGTCAGGCGGTGAATGCGCGACAACAGCCCGCGCTCGCACCATTCCGTCGGGCGCGCCTCACCAGTACCCACGGCAGCGAACTGGCCGCGCAAGACAACGCCGTCGGCTTCGAGGCGCGCCAGGGCGATGTCGACGTCGCCCACCGGCAGGCCAAGGCGGGCGGCGAGATCTGCCGCGGTGGTGGGGCCGATGGCGTCCATCCAGCCGCGCACGATCTCGACCGCCGCCTCTTCGGCCGACGCGACCTGGCGCGACGGCGCACTGGCCAGCGGCGGCGGAGCCGGATCGAGGCTGGCATCTGGAAACAGGGCGCGGGCGAGCCCGGCGCGCTCGGCGGTAACCAGCCAACCAGCCTCCGCGCCGGGGCGGGACAGGCGGCTGACGCGGCGCTGTGCAATGAGCTGGTCGAGAAACGGCGCCCAGGCTCCCGCGTCCGCCTCGGGCAGGATCCCGAGCGACAGCAGCGCGTCGTGCATCTCGTCGGCGTCGCGCACGTCGGGCCACGCCTGGCGGCGCACCTCGGCGATCGCCTCGGCATCCAGCGCGCCGATGCCGGCGGCCAGGTCGGGATCGGTGCGGCGCAGCGAGACGGCGCGCGCGCGGCGCTCCTCGAGCGGGGCGTCATCGAGAAAGGCGTACGGATTGGCGTTGAGGATCTCGTGCGACATCGGCGACGGGGCTGGTGTCTCGACCGCCAGCGTGCGGATGGCACCCGACTCGATCTTCTCCAGCACGGCGCGCAGGCCGTCGACGTCCATGGCCTCGTGCAGGCAGTTGCGCAGGGTTTCATTGACCAGCGGATGATCCGGCGGCTCGATCGGGCCGGTGCGGTTGTCGCCGCAGGCGAGCTGCGCCGGGAAGACGGCGGCGAGGAGGTCCTCGGCGCGCATGCGCTGGATCGGCATCGGCACGCGGCGCCCGCCGCTGAAGCGCAGCAACGTCAGGGCGCGCGTCGCGTTCCAGCGCCAACGGTTGGTGAACATCGGCGCCACCAGTGCCGCCTGGACGAGATCGTCCTCGAAGCGGTTGGCGCGCACCATGTCGAAGACGCTGTCGAGCGGAAAGCTGTGCTGCTCGCCGAGCGAGACGATGATGCCGTCGTCGGTCGCCGCCGCCTGTAGCTCGAAGTCGAAGCTGACGCAGAAGCGCTTGCGCAGTGCCAGGCCGAAGGCGCGGTTGATCCGCCCGCCGAACGGCGCGTGCAGAATCAGCTGCATGCCGCCGGCTTCGTCGAAGAAGCGCTCGGCGATGATCGTCTCGAGGGTCGGCACGGCTCCCAGCGCGGCGACGGTCTCGGCGATGTAGCGGGTGATCTGCTCGGCGCCGGCCTGGTCGACGTGTGCCTCGGCCATCAGCCAGGCGATGGCGGCGGCCGGGTCGCGGACGCGCGCGGCGACCTCGCGGCGCAGGTCGGCGACGGCGTGCGACAACTCGATCGTGCGGCCGGGCGACTCGCCGAGCCAGAACGGAATGCTCGGCGGTGCGCCCTGCGCATCGGTGACCCGCATGCGGCCCGCTTCAACGCGGCGGATGCGCCACGAGCGATTGCCGAGCAGGAAGATGTCGCCGGCCAGGCTCTCGACGGCGAAATCCTCGTTCACCTTGCCGACCACATTGCCGGCCGGCTCTTCGATGACGTCGTAGTCGGCCGTGTCCGGTATGGCGCCGCCGCCGGTGATGGCCGTCAAGCGCGCGCCGCGCCGCGGGCGCAGGCGGCCGTTGACGCAGTCGTGGTGCACGTGCGCGGCGCGCCGTCCGCGCCGCGTCGACACGCCCTCGGCGACCATCTCGAGCACGGCGTCGAAGTCGGCGCGCGGCAGATTGCGGAACGGATAGGCCCGGCGCACCAGCGCCCACATCTCCTCGACGCCGATCTCGCCGCTGGCCACCGTGGCGACGATCTGCTGGGCGACGATGTCGAGCGGGTTCTCCGCGATCGTCAACCGATCGAGGTCGCCGGCGTCCACCGCGCGCACCGCCGCCGCACACTGCACGAGGTCGTCGCGCGTCAGTGGGAAGAGCACGCCCTTCGGCGTCGCGCCGATCCAATGCCCGGAGCGGCCGACGCGCTGCAGCAGCGTCGCCAGGGCGCGCGGGGCGCCGAGGTGGCAGACGAGGTCGACATAGCCGACGTCGATCCCGAGCTCGAGCGACGCGGTCGCGACAACCACCGGCACGGCGCCGGACTTGAGCCCGTTCTCCGCCGCCAGGCGGATCTCGCGCGACAGGCTGCCGTGATGCGCCGCGACCTGGTCCTTGCCGAGCCGCTCGCCGAGCGCGTGCGCCACGCGCTCGACCAGCCGGCGGGTGTTGACGAATACGATGGTGGTGCGGTGCGCGTTGATCAGGGCAATCAGCCGCTCGTAGATCTCGGCCCGCAGCTCGTGGCTGGTGATGGCCGAGAGCTCCTGGTCGGGCGTCTCGACGCGCAAATCGAGCGTGCGCCGGTGCCCGACGTCGACGATGCGACAGATCGGCGTGCCGTCGAGCCGGCAGCGCCCGGCGCCGACCAGCAGGCGCGCCACTTCCTCGATCGGCTTCTGCGTCGCCGACAGGCCGATGCGCTGCAACGGCCGTTCGGCCAGCGCGTCGAGGCGCTCGAGCGACAAGGCGAGGTGGGCGCCGCGCTTGTCGGCCGCGACGGCGTGAATCTCGTCGACCAGGACCGTCGTCGCCTGACGCAGCGCCTGGCGGCTGCGCTCGGCCGTCAACAGGATGTACAGCGACTCGGGCGTGGTGATGAGGATGTGCGGCGGATGCTTCACGTGCAGCTGGCGCTCGCGCGCCGGCGTGTCACCGCTGCGCACGGCGACGCGGATCTCCGGCAGCACCGTGCCTGCCGCTTCCGCCAGCTGGCGAATGCCGGCCAGCGGCACCTGCAGGTTCTTGTGGATGTCGTTGCCCAGTGCCTTGAGCGGCGAGACATAGACGACCTGCGTGCGCTCCTCGAGCGTGCCGTCGAGCGCCATTTCGACCAGGCGGTTCAAGGCCCAGAGAAACGCGGTCAGTGTTTTGCCCGAACCGGTCGGCGCCGCGATCAGCGCGTCGTCACCCGCCGAGATCGCTTCCCATCCCACCTGCTGAACGGCGGTCGGACCGGCGAATGTTTCGCGAAACCAGCGCGCAACCAGCGGATGAAAAGAGATCCCGTCCACGGCTCTTTCCCTATAGCAATTGGGGCGTGTGAAGCCAGTCGCTCACAGCCGCCGCGCCGGCACGACGAGCATCTCGGCAAACATGTCGAGCGCCGCCAGCAGGCCATCGCGCTCGAGCGCGACGATCAGCACGATGACCTGGTCGACACCGGCGTCGCGGTAGCGCTGCACGAGGTCGAAGTCGGTCGGCGTCATGTACGGGCTGATGCTGACCTGCACGTCCGCCCGTTTGCGGCCGCGCGCCTGCAACAATCCGTCGAGATGTCGCAGGCGGTCGGCCGTCTGGTCGGGATCGATGCTGAAGCCGAACCAGCCCTGCCCGATATCGGCGACGCGCTTCAACGCCGCGTCGCTCTCGCCGCCGAAGTAGATTGGCGGATGCGGCTGTTGCACCGGCTTCGGGTGCTGGCGGCAGGGCGCGAGCGAGTAGAACTCGCCTTCGTACTGCGACACCTCGTCGCACCACAGGCGGCGCATGACCTCGAGGTAGGCGCGCGTGCGCGCGCCGCGCCGTGCGAACGGCACGCCGAGGGCGCGGAACTCCTCTTCCAGCCAACCGATGCCGACGCCGAAGTCGAAGCGCCCGCCCGACAACCAATCGACGGCGGCGACCTCCTTGGCGGTGTAGACCGGGTTGCGCTGCGGCACCAGGCAGATCCCGGTCCCGAGGCGAATGGTCTTGGTCGCGGCGGCGACAAACGAGAGGACCGCGAACGGGTCGATCATCCCCGTCTCGGCGGGCGCGGGAATCTTGCCGTCGAACGAGTACGGATATTCCGAGCGGTACTCGTCGAACAGCACCACGTGTTCGGGCACCCAGATCGAGTGAAAGCCGCGCTCCTCCGCCGCCGCGCCCATGGTGTGCAGGTACTCGGGGGTGGCGAACGGGTTGGCCGTCGGGGCGAAGATTCCGATCTTCATGTGTTCACTCCTCTTCCATCCAACTCGGCACCGGCAGATGCTTCGCGCGCAGGAACGCCGGGTTGAACAGCTTGCTCTGATAGCGCGCGCCGTAATCGCAGAGCACGGTGACGACGGTATGGCCGGGTCCGAGTTGGCGCGCGACCTCGATGGCGCCGGCGACGTTGATGCCGCTCGAACCGCCGAGGACGAGCCCTTCCTCTTCGACGAGCGCAAACACCAGCCGCAGCGCCTGCTCGTCGGAGATCTGCACCGCCGCGTCGATCGGCGCGCCGTCGAGGTTCTGCGTGATGCGGCCCTGCCCGATGCCCTCGGTAATCGAGCTGCCCTCGGCCTTGAGCTCGCCGTGCGCGTAGTAGTGGTACAGCGCCGAGCCCATCGGGTCGGCGAGCACCGTGCGCACCGACGGCTTGCGCTCCTTCAGCGCCATGGCCACGCCGGCGAGCGTGCCGCCGGTGCCGACCGAAGTGACGAACGCGTCGATCCGGCCGTCGGTCTGACGCCAGATCTCCGGACCGGTGGTCTCGTAGTGCGCGCGCCGGTTGGCGACGTTGTCGAATTGGTTGGCCCACACCGCGCCGTTGGGCTCGACCGCGTCGAGCTCCTCCGCCAGGCGGCCGGAGACCCGCACGTAGTTGCCCGGATCTTTGTACGGCAACGCCGGCACCAGGCGCAGGTCGGCGCGCGCCAGGCGCAGCGCATCGCGTTTCTCCTGACTCTGCGTGTCGGGCATGACGATCACCGTGCGGTAACCGAGCGCGTTGGCGACCAGCGCCAGCCCGATGCCGGTGTTGCCGGCCGTGCCCTCGACGATCACGCCGCCGGGCCGCAAGGCACCGCGCGCCTCGGCATCGCGAATGATGGCCAGCGCGGCGCGGTCCTTCACCGAGCCGCCCGGATTGAGAAACTCGCACTTGCCGAGAATCTCGCACCCGGTTTCGTCCGAGGCGCGCCGCAGGCGCACCAGGGGTGTGTTGCCGATGAGGTCGATGAAGCCGCCGCGCACGTCCATAGCCAGTCCCCCGCCGCTCCGCGGCGACCGTATCGTCCGCGCCCGGCACGACGCAAGTGCCGCAGCGCGCCCCGCCAATTGCCTGGGTGCCGCACCCCGTGCGATGGTCGCCGCATGACCTTCGATCTGATTCTGCGCGGCGGCAACATCCTCGACGGCACCGGCGTCGGGGCGATCAGCGGCTCGGTGGCGGTGCAGGACGGGCGCATCGCCGCGGTGGGCGATCTCGGCGCGGCGACGGCGGCGGAAGTCATCGACTGCGCCGGCGCTGTCATCGCGCCGGGCTTCATCGACATGCACTCGCACTCCGATTGGGTGATCCCCAACCCCGATCACGGCGCAGTGCTGGCGCCGCTGCTCGAGCAGGGCATCACCACCATCGTCGGCGGCAACTGCGGCTGTTCGCCGGCCCCGTACCTGCCCGGTAACCAGAAGCTGTTGCCGCTGATCGGCCGCATGCTGCACGACCGCGACCTCGACTATCGCTGGCAGGGCGTCGGCGACTTTCTCGGCGCGCTCGAGCGTCAGGGCCTGGCGCTGAATCTCGCGCAACTCGTCGGCCACGGCACCGTGCGCGCGGCCGTGAAGGGCAGCGCCTCATCGCCCGCCAGTGCGGAGGAGACGGCCGCCATCGCCGATCTGGTGCGTGCCGCGCTCGACGAGGGCGCGATCGGCCTCTCCACCGGCCTCGGCTACGCGCCCGGCGTGTTCGCCAACACCGAGGAGCTGGTCGGCGTCACCGCGCCGTTGAAGGAGCGGCGCGGCGTCTACACCTCGCACGCGCGCAGCTACATCGCGCTCGGCCAGTTGGGCGATCCCGACGCGGTGCCGTCGAACCTGCTCGCCGTCGACGAGACCGCGGCGGTGTTCCGCGCCCACGGCGTGCCGGTCCAGCATTCGCACATGATCTTCGTCGGCGAGACGACCTGGCCGACCACCGAGCGTGTGCTCGAGCACTGCGATCGCCTGGTCGAGGAAGGCGTCGACCTGGCCTGGGACGCTTTCCCCTACGTCGGCGGCAACACGACGCTGGTGGTCTTCATGCCGCCGTGGTCGCTCAACAACCTGCGCACGGCAGTCAGCGATCCGGAGCAGCGCCAGCGCTGTGCGGATACGCTCAACTGGGTGCTGCCGCACCTCGGCATGCGCTGGTCCGACACGCAGATCCTGTGGGTGCCGCACCGCCAGCTGGCGCACTACGAGGGCATGACGGTAGCCGACGTCGCGCGCGAGCGCGGCACCGATCCGACCGAGACATATCTCGACCTGGTCGGCGAGCTGGGCAGCCAGACGCGCATCATGAACTGGAACTACAGCGGCCGCGACGAAGAGGAAACGAGCCTGCGCAGGGTCCTGCAGCACCAGCGCACGTGCTTCGAGACCGACACCATCCTCACCGGCAACGGCGTCGACAACCCGGCCTCGTACGGCACCTTCCCGCGCCTGCTCGGCCGCTACGTGCGCGAGCTCGGGCTGATCACGCTCGCCGACGCGGTGCACCGCATGACCGGTTTCTCCGCCGCGCGGATGGGCTTGCGCAACCGCGGCCGCATCGCCCGCGGCCTGGCCGCCGACCTGGTCGTCTTCGATCCCGCCACCGTCGGCGACAACACCACTGCGGCCGCGCCGAGCCAATCGCCCTCGGGCATCGACGCGGTGGTGCTCAACGGCCGCGTCGTCGTGCGCCGCGGCCGCTTCGACCGCGCTGCGCGCGCGGGGCAGGTGCTGCGGTTGTAACTAGCGCGCTTCGCACGCGGGTTCCTTCTCCCGGATGGGAGAAGGCCAGGATGAGGGGGATACGATCAATCGGCGAAGCCACCCGCAGTTTTGACAGCCCGTTTGTAGCCGTGGCCTGCGGCGCAATTGAATCCCCCTCACCTTAATCCTC
>CAYVUV010000333.1:0-3715 GCA_964455095.1 uncultured Binatia bacterium (SeqCode) | reverse complement strand
CGAGTCGTAGCCTTGCATCAGTGGGTACAGAAACTCGTGCACGCTGATCGGCGTGCCAGCCTTGAAGCGATCGTGGAAGTCGTTGCGTTCCATCATCCGCGCCACCGTGTAGCGCGACGCGAGCTGGATCATGCCGCGCGCGCCCAGCGGGTCGGACCACTCGGAGTTGTAGCGGATCTCGGTACTCTCGCGGTCCAGCACGAGGCTGGCCTGCTCGAAGTAGGTCTTCGCGTTCTGCTCGATCTGCTCGCGGGTCAGCGGCGGCCGCGTCGTGTTGCGGCCGGACGGGTCGCCGATCATCGCGGTGAAGTCGCCGATCAGGAAGATCACCCGGTGCCCGAGGTCCTGCAGCTGGCGCATCTTGTTCAGCACGACCGTGTGCCCGAGGTGCAGGTCGGGCGCGGTCGGGTCCAGGGCGAGCTTGATCCGCAGCGGGCTGCCGGTGGCCTCGCTGCGCGCCAGCTTCGCGAGCCAGTCGGACTCCACGAGAAGCTCCTCGCAACCGCGCAGGCTGATCGCCAGCGCCTCCCGGGCGCGGTCGCTTACCGGCCAGCCGGCAGGGGCGGCGGCGCCGGCAGCGCCAGCGGGGGCGCCACGATCGGGGCCCGTCGGTCTGTGTGCGCCGTCCATCGTCATTTCGTGACAGGTTTCCTGGAATGATCCGGTAGAATCGGCCGCTGTTCCCGGACCGGCCGGGCGGCGCCGCTGGCACCGCCGAATTCGTCGGGCCGAGGGGCCAGATTCTAGCCGAGGGTTCACAGGCTCCCGGCGACGAAGCCGAACCTCAGACCGGACGAGCCTGCCAGCCCGATGAGCCAGCTACCCCTGCCCAGCTTCCCCAAGGTCGCGACCGCCGTCGCCGCGACGCTGACCCTGGCCGCGGTCACCGCCTTCGGTACCGCGCCGCTGCGCGAGGTCGACCTGCCGCCGGTGCAGACCATCGTCGAGAGCGTCGCGATCGCCCCGGCGGTCCGCTCGACCGAAGACGCCCCTGGCCCGCTGCAGCCGTACGTACGCTCCGAGCGCATCCAGCGCGGCGAGACGCTCGCCTCGCTGCTCGACCGGCTCGGCGCAACCGACGGCGAATTCCAGAAATTCGTGGCCTCCGACGCCCGCGCGCGCAAGCTGATGCAGCTGCAAGCCGGACGCACCGTCACCGCCGAGATCGACGAGGCCGGGCGGGTGCAGTCGCTGCAGTACCGCTACGCCAGCATCGACACCGAATCGGCCTACGCGGCGCAGCCTACCGGTCGGGTCACGATCCATCGGGCGGACGGCCGGTTCGAGGCTCGCGACGAGCCGATCGTCCTCGAGCGCCAGGTGGCGATGGGCATCGCCGAGATCCGCACGTCGCTGTTCGCCGCGATCGACGCGGCGGGAATCCCTGACGCAGTCGCCAGCCAGATCGCCGACATCCTCGACGGCGAGGTCGATTTCACCCGCGACCTGCGGCGCGGCGACACGCTTCGGGTCGTCTACGAGGTGGTGCGAGAGGCCGACAGCCTCGATCCGCCGAGCATCGGGCGCATCCTGGCGCTGGAGTTCTCGGTCAACCGCAGCCGCCACGAGGCCGTCTGGTTCGACCGCGACGGGTCGGGCCAGGGCGAGTACTTTTCGTTCGACGGCCGCAGCCTGCGCAAGGCCTTCCTGCAGCATCCGGTCGAGTTCAGCCGGATCTCGTCGGGCTTCAGCCACGCGCGGATGCACCCGATCCTCAAGTACACCCGCGAGCACAAGGGCGTGGACTTCGCCGCCCCGATCGGGACCAAGGTGCGCAGTTCCGGCGACGGCGTCGTCGAGTTCATCGGTCAGCAGCGCGGCTACGGCAACCTCATCGAGATCCGTCACCGCAACGGCGTCTCGACGCTCTACGCACACCTGAACGGCTTCGCGTCGGGGCTCTCGCACGGCTCCCGGGTCGCGCAGGGCGAGGTCATCGGCTTCGTCGGCACCACGGGGTGGTCGACCGGGCCGCACCTGCACTACGAATTCAAGGTCGACGGCGACCAGGTCGATCCGCTTTCGGTCGTGATGCCCGAATCGGCGCCGCTCGACGCCGGCGAGCGCGACCGGTTCGTCGTCCAGACCTCCGGGCTGCGCACCCGCCTGGCCCAGCTCGACGGCGTCGTTCGCCTCGCCCGCTTCGAGTAGGCGCGGCCCGCGGGCGCCCGAAGCCGTGCGCTGCTTCATCGGGCTGATGTCGGGCACCAGCGTCGATGCGGTCGACGGCGCACTGGTCGAGATCGAACAGCACCCCGCCGTCCTGCGCACCGCCGCGTTCGCCAGCCGCCCGATCCGGCCGGCGCTGCGCAGCGAACTCGAGGCGCTGCAGTCGCCGGGGGCCGACGAGCTGGCCCGCGCCGCACTCGCCGCCAACGCGCTGTCCGACACTTACGCCGAGGTCGTCGCCGACCTGCTCGCTGCGTCGGGCTGCCCCGCGGCATCGATTGCAGCCATCGGCGCGCACGGCCAGACGGTGCGGCACCGGCCGGAGCTGGGCTACACTATCCAGTTGCTCAATCCGGCCCGACTGGCCGAGGCCAGCGGCATCGCCGTGGTTTGCGACCTGCGCGCGGCCGACGTCGCCGCCGGAGGCCAGGGGGCGCCCCTGGCGCCGGCCTTTCACGCGCAGGTGTTCCGCCACGGCGGCGAGCGGCGAGCCGTGGTCAATCTCGGCGGGATCGCCAACGTGAGCCTGCTGCCGCCCGGCGCAGCGCCCGATCCGGTGATCGGCTTCGACACCGGCCCGGCGAACACGCTGCTCGACGCCTGGTGCCGGCGGCACACCGGCGCGGACTTCGACCGCGACGGCGGCTGGGCGCGCGGCGGCCATGTCGACACGGCGCTCTTGGCCGCGTGGCTCGCCGAACCCTATTTCGGGCTGGCGCCGCCCAAGAGCACCGGCCGCGACCTGTTCAACGCCGACTGGCTAGACCGCACGCTGGCCCGCTCCCCGGGCGCGACGCCGCCGCGCGACGTACAGGCCACGCTGGTCGAACTGAGTGCCGCGACGGTCGGGCGGGCGTGCACGGAATTCGGGGCGCAACGGGTCTTCGTCTGCGGAGGCGGCGCGCGCAATGCGTACCTGATGGAGCGGCTCGCCGCCCATTGCGCGCCGGCGCCGGTCGCGTCCACGCAGGTGCTCGGCATCGACCCGCAAGCGGTCGAAGCGGCCGCCTTTGCCTGGCTGGCCGCGCGACGGATCGATGGATTGGCCGGCAACCTCGCGTCGGTCACCGGTGCGCGCGGCGCGCGCGTGCTCGGCCTGCTGGCCGAGCCGCGCCCGCGCGAATGATCAGGAGAACGAGGAGCCGCAGCCGCAGGTGCTGGTCGCGTTCGGATTCTTGATCACGAACTGCGCGCCCTGCAGGTCTTCCTTGTAGTCGATCTCGGCCCCGACGAGGTACTGGAAGCTCATCGCGTCGATGAGCAACGTGACGCCGCCCTTCTCCATGACGGTGTCGTCCTCGTTGGTTTCCTCGTCGAACGTGAAACCGTACTGGAAGCCCGAACAGCCTCCGCCCTGCACGAACACGCGCAGCTTCAGGGCCGGGTTGCCCTCTTCGTCGATCAGTTCCTTGACCTTGGCGGCCGCGCTGTCGGTGAACAGCAGCGGTGCGGGCATTTCGGCGACAGCACTCATCGGTTGAACCTCCGTTGGCCGGCTATTGTAGGGTGCGGCCGGAAACCGCGCCAGCAACGGGGCATTTCCGCT
>CAYVUV010000332.1:0-3211 GCA_964455095.1 uncultured Binatia bacterium (SeqCode) | reverse complement strand
CAGGGACACAGGAACCCGCCCGGCCAGCTTGGGCCCATGCCCGCTTCGCCCGGCTGGAACTTGGGCGTCGGCGAGCAGCCGAGGTGGGTGCAGATGCCGACCACGACCAGGTACTCGGGCTTGATCGACCGGTATTCGTTCTTCGCGTACTCGGGCGTGGGGTAGGCGGTGCGCAGCGAATTCGGATCGGCGACCTTGTCGTCGGTCTTCTTCAGCGACTCGAGCATTTCCGGCGTGCGACGCACCACCCAGACCGGCTTGCCGCGCCATTCGACCCGCTTGAGCTCGCCCGGCTTCATGCCGGCGATGTCGACTTCGACCGGGGCCCCTGCGGCCTTGGCCTTCTCGGAAGGCGCCAGCGTGCTGACGAACGGGATGGCCACCGCAACGGTGCCGACGGCGCCCGCGGCACAGGTCAGGCCGATGGCGGTCCGGCGGGACGAGTCCAGTGGCTTGGGTGAATCGCTCATGACTTCCCTGTTGGAGATGATGTCGGGCGGGATCGAAAACCCCCTATTTTAGCGTATTGCGGCGCAACGATTAAAGGGGCGGTGGCTGCGGCGCTACGAAGCGTGGCGCGGTGCCCGCGCGCCGCCGCCGGATTCGGGGCCCCGATTCGCCTGCGGCGCGACACGCACACGTGGCCCGCGTGACGCCCGCACCGTCGCGGTGCTAAGGTTGGCGCGAGCCGTTCGGGCCGTCGCGGACCGGGCACCGAGTCGGACAACGAGAAACAGGGAGAAGCGACATGGGCATGATGGCGGAGTTCAAGGAATTCGCGATGAAGGGCAACGTGATGGATCTCGCCGTCGGCGTGATCATCGGCGGGGCCTTCGGAAAGATCGTCGACTCCCTGGTGGGCGACGTCATCATGCCGGTGATCTCGGCCATCCTGGGCGGCCGCTTCGACTTCAGCAACCTGTTCATCGCGTTGGGCAAGGTGCCCGAGGGCACCGCGATGACGCTCGACGCGGTCAAGAAGGCGGGCGTGCCCGTCTTCGCCTACGGCAACTTCATCACGATCCTGATCAACTTCATCATCCTCGCCTTCGTGATCTTCATGATGGTCAAGATGATGAACCGCTGGAAGGAGCAGCCGGCGCCGGCTGCGCCGGCCGCCCCGCCCGCGCAGGAAGTGTTGCTGGGCGAGATTCGCGACCTGCTGAAGACCCGCGCCTGACGACCCGCGCGCGACCGCCGGCCAGGCCGCGAGGCCGGGCCACGCTCACACCGGGTTGTCGTCGTCGACGAACCGGTGCGCGATGCGCAACCGGGCGGCGACGTGCTCGCCGAGCGCCTGCACGCCGTAGCGCTCGGTCGCGTGATGGCCTGCGGCGAAATAGACGACGCCGGCCTCGCGGGCCAGGTGCGTCGTGCGCTCGGCGATCTCGCCGCTCACGAACGCGTCGGCGCCCGCCGCGATCGCCTGATCGAGCATATCCTGCGCCGCGCCGGTGCACCAGGCCAGGCGCCGGATGGAACGATCGAGCGCCCCCACCGCCAGCGGCTCGCGGCCGAGCCGCTTGCCGAGTTGCCGCGCGACCTGCGCGGCGCTCGCCGGCCGCGCGAGGTCGTGCCAGGCGATCAGGTCCTGCTCCCCCGCGTGGCCGTCGACGCGCCAGCCCATCCGTGCGGCGAGCTGCGCGTTGTTGCCCAGTTGCGGATGCACGTCCAGTGGCAGGTGATACGCGAACAGGTGCAGGCCGTGGCCGAGCACTTCGGCCAGCCGGGCACGCCGCGTGCCCGTCACCCGCGGATCTTCGCCGCGCCAGAACCAGCCGTGGTGAACCAGCAGCGCGTCGGCGCCGTCGTCGACCGCAGCGCGAATCAGCGCGAGGCTCGCGGTGACGCCACTCACCAGCCGGCGGATCGGGCGCTCGCCTTCCACCTGCAGGCCGTTTGGGCAATAATCGGCGAACCTGCTCGCCCCGAGTACCTCCTCGAAGCACGCCGACAATTCGGCGGCGGTCACCGCCGCGGCAGCCGAACCGCGTTCCGTGCGTCCCTCTCCGCGTCGCCGAGTCATGCTCAAGAAGCTCTGGTTGGTCTTTGCGCAGGCGGTCACGATCCTGCTGGCGCTGCTGTTCACGTTCGCGACGCTGCGTCCCGAATGGCTTCCGCAGCGGTTGGTGCGCGAGCGGCCGCCGCTGTCGGCGCCTGCGCCCGCACCCGGCGCCATCGTGGAGCCAGCCGCCGGCGATACCCCGCCGGCTACCGGCACTGCTGTCGGCCGCGTCACGCCGATTCTGTCATACAGCGAAGCGGCGCGCCGGGCGACCGCCGCGGTGGTCAACATCTACACGATGAAGACCGCGCGGGTGCCGCAGGATCACCCGCTGCTGGGCGACCCGCTGTTCCGCCGATACTTCGGCGACCAGTTCGGCGATCGCCAACAGGCCAACAGCCTCGGCTCGGGAGTCATCGTCTCCGCCGACGGATACGTGCTCACCAACCACCACGTGGTCGAAGGCGCCGACGAGATCGAAGTGCTGCTGGCCGACGGCTCGCGTGCGCGCGCCCGGGTCGTCGGCTCCGATCCGGAGACCGACCTGGCCGTGCTGCGCATCGACCTGTCCGACCTTCCGGCCATCGCGTTCGGCAATGCCGACGCCGCGCGCGTCGGGGACGTCGTGCTGGCGGTGGGCAATCCGTTCGGCGTCGGACAGACCGTGACGATGGGCATCATCAGCGCGCTCGGGCGCACGCAACTGGGCATCAACACGTTCGAGAACTTCATCCAGACCGACGCCGCGATCAACCCGGGCAACTCGGGCGGCGCGCTGGTCGACACCGAAGGCCGGCTGCTCGGCATCAATACGGCAATCTACTCGCGCACCGGCGGGTCGCTCGGCATCGGTTTCGCGATCCCGGCCAGCACCGCGCGTCAGGTGATGGAGCAGATCGTCGCCACCGGTTCGGTCACCCGCGGCTACATCGGCGTCGAGCCGCAGGACCTCACTCCCGAGCTGGCCGAGGCGTTCAAGCTGCCGCGCAAGGACGGCGCGATCATCGCCGGCGTGATGCGCAACGGGCCGGCCGATCGCGCCGGCGTCAAGGTCGGCGACATCCTGGTCGAGGTCGAAGGGCAGCAGGTGACGAACACTGCGACGATGCTCAACGTGATCGCGCAGCTCAAGCCGGGATCGACCGCGCGCTTCCGCTTCGTGCGCGACAGCAGCACGATCGAGATCCCGATCCGCATCGGCAAGCG
>CAYVUV010000331.1:0-10166 GCA_964455095.1 uncultured Binatia bacterium (SeqCode) | reverse complement strand
GTGTCGCCGGCCTTGAAGTCGGGCAGGTTGGCCTGCAATTGCTCGCGCTCGATCGCTTCTATGGGGTTCATGACGCTCCCTCGTTTGACCTGGGGAAAGTGGTGCGGAATTGAGGTACTTATCGCGCCCCGCGCAGCCGGTCAAGGATGACGGCTGCGGCGGCCCGGACCGACAGGTGGTTGTAGTCCGTGGGGCCGAGGACGGGCGGCAGGCGCAGGTCGGCCCGGGCGAGGATCTCCGGGGTCAATCCCCAGCCGGTGCCGAACAGCAGCACATGCGGTGGCCCGCCGGCCTCGAGGCGGGCCCGCAAGGTCTCGAAGGCGATGCAGTCGGCCCCCGGCTTGGCCGAGGTGACCACCAGTACCGGCCGCTCGCCGGTCTCGCGCTCGATCGCCACCAGTGCGGCGTCGAGATCGCGGTCGATGGCGACCAGCGCCAGGGCCTCCTTGCGTGTGGTGTTGTAGGTGCTGCCGTAGCCAGTTTCCCAGTGGTCGATGATCTTCTCGCTCAGCGCCCGCAGCGCCCGCACCGGCGTCACGACGAAGAAGCGCCGCAGGCCGTAGGTACACGCCGAACGGGCGATGTCGTGGATGTCCATATTGGTCACCGCCGTGGTCACGACTTGCCCGTTCTTGTCGAGCACCGGGTAGTGCAGCAGCACGGCGAAGAGGTCGCACGGCGCGGGCCCGGCCGCCGGCGCGTTACTCATCGCCGTCGGTGCCGGAGTCGTCGTCTGGCTCGGCGGCGAGCGCCGCGGACTCCGCCTCGGTGAGCTCGGCACGGGCGAGCAGATCGGGGCGACGCGCCCGGGTGCGCTCCAGGGCCTCGCGGCGCCGCCAGCGCGCGATGGCGCCGTGATCGCCGCCGAGCAGCACCTCCGGCACGCGGACGCCGCGAAACTCGGGCGGGCGCGTGTACTGCGGGTACTCGAGCAGATGGTCGCGGAAGCTTTCCTCGACCGCCGACGCGGCACAGCCCAGCACGCCCGGCACCAGCCGCGCCACGGCGTCGATCACCACCAGCGCGGCGATCTCGCCGCCCGACAGGATGTAGTCGCCGACCGACAGCTCCTCGTCGACGTAGGCGCGCACGCGTTCGTCGACACCCTCGTAGCGGCCGCAGATCAACGTCAGCGCCGGCGCGGCGGCAAGCTGGGCCGCGCGCGCGTGCGTCAGCACGGCGCCCTGCGGCGAGAGCAGAATGCGCCGCGGGCGCTCCGGGCCCTCGCCGGTTGCCTCGATCGCCGCCACCAGGGGCTCGGGCTTCATCACCATGCCCTGGCCGCCGCCGTACGGCGTGTCGTCGGTGACGCGGTGCTTGTCGAGCGCGTAGTCGCGCACGTTGTAGAGCGTGAACGCGAGCGCGCCCCGCTCCTGCCCCTTCTTGAGCATGCTCGCTTCCAACACCGAGGCAAACAGCTCGGGGAAGAGGCTGACGATGTGGAAGTGCATCACTCGTCGAGTAGCCCGGGCAGCGGGCGCACGACGATCACTCGTGTCGCCGGGTCGATGTGCGCGATGACATCGGCCACCAGCGGGATGAGATACTCGCGCCCGCGGCCGCGCACGACGCAGACGTCGTTGCTGCCGGTGGCGATCACTTCGCGCACCGTGCCGAGCGACTCCCCGGCGTCGGTGGACACGGCACAGCCGATCAGCTCGGTGTGGTAGAACTCGTCTGGCCCGGCCGGCGGCAGTTGATCGCGGCGGATACAGACGGCGCGGCCGACGAGTCCTTGAGCCTGTTCGATCGTCGCGACGCCCTCCAGTTTCACCAGCAGGCCCTGCTTGTGTGGCCGCGCCGCGGTGATCTGGCAGGGCGCGCTGGCGCCGTCGGCGGCGCGCAAGTGCACCGGGGGCAGAGAATCGAGCGCGGCAGAGGTGGGATTGTGGAGCCGCATGCGCATCTCGCCGCGCACCCCGTGGCAGCCGACCAGCACGCCGACCTCGATCAGGTCCGCGCCGTCACCGGCACGCGCTGCCCCCTCCGTTTCGCGCGGACCGTTGGCGGACCGCATAAGGGCGGGAGCTACTGCTCCTCGACGATCTCGAGCACGACCTTTCGATTGGTCCGCGACGCGGCGGCATTCAGAATCGTGCGGATCGACTTGGCCGTGCGGCCCTGTTTGCCGATGATCCGCCCGAGGTCTTCCTTTGCAACTTTGAGCTCCAGCACAGACGCGGTGTCGCCTTGCGTCTCCTTCACCTCGACCGCCTCCGGGTGGTTCACCAGATGCTCAGCGAGGAACTGGACGAGCTCTTTCATGCATCTTCCCCAGGCGACGTGTCGGGCTTCAGCTGCACGCCGCTCTTCTTGATCAGCTGCGCCACGGTGGCGCTGGGCAAGGCGCCCTTCTTGAGCCAGGCGGCGAGCTTGTCGGCCTTGAACTCGATGCGCGAGGGCGACTGGCGCGGATCGTAGATGCCGACCTGCTCGAGCAGTCGGCCATCGCGCGGCGAGCGCTTGTCGGCGACGACGATACGGTAGAACGGGCTCTTCTTTCCGCCGTGGCGGGCGAGGCGAATGGTTGCGGCCATGGAAAATTCCTACTCCTCTCGGATAGTTGAGGCAAATTTAGCCGGTGAGCCCCGGCATTTTGCCGGAGAGCTTCGCCATGTGCTTCATTACCTTTTTGGTTTGAAGGAACTGTTTGAGGAACTTGTTGACCTCGGCGACGCTGGTGCCGCTGCCGGCCGCGATGCGCCGGCGCCGGCTGCCGTTGAGCACCAGGTGGTTCTGGCGCTCTTCGTTGGTCATCGAGTTGATGATGGCTTCGACGCGCTTCAGCTCGGTCTCGGCTTCGCCCATGTCGATGCCTTTGGTGAGCTTCTTCATGCCCGGGATCATTGCCAGCAGATCGCCGACCTGACCCATGCGGCGCACGGCCCGCAGCTGATCGCGAAAATCCTCCAGCGTGAACTCGTCGCGGCGCAGCTTGCGCTGCAGCTTGAGCGCTTCCTTCTCGTCGTAGACCTGCTCCGCCTTCTCGATCAGGGTGAGCACGTCGCCCATGCCGAGAATGCGCGTCGCCATCCGGTCGGGGTGGAAGACCTCCAGGGCGTCGAGCTTCTCGCCCATGCCCGCGAAGAGGATCGGCGCTCCGGTCACGGTGCGCACCGACAGCGCCGCACCGCCGCGCGCGTCGCCGTCGAGTTTGGTCATGATGACGCCGCTCAGCGACAGGCGGCTGTGAAAACCGCCGGCGACGTTGACGGCGTCCTGGCCCGTCATCGCGTCGACTACCAACACCGTCTGATGCGGGTGCACGGCGTCGCGGATGCGCTCGAGCTCGCCCATCAGCTCGTCGTCGATGTGCAAGCGCCCGGCGGTGTCGATCAGCACCACGTCGCAGCCGCGGTTCTTGGCCTCGACCTGCGCGTCGCGGCAGACCTGGACCGGGTCCGCCCCCGCCGCCGTCGCGTGCACCGGCAGGCCGAGCTGCGCGCCCAGCGTCGTCAGCTGCTCGACCGCCGCCGGCCGGTAGACGTCGGCCGGAACCAGATACGGGCTGCGCTGGCGCTGCGTCTTGAGGTAGCGCGCCAGCTTGGCGATGGTGGTCGTCTTGCCGGCGCCGTGCAGGCCGACGAGCATGATCACCACCGGCGGCGTCGCCGACAGGTTGAGCTCGACGGTGCGCTCGCCCATCAAGCGCGTCAGCTCGCTGCGGACGATCTTGATGAAATGCTGCTCGGGCGTGAGGCTGGCGAGGACTTCCTGCCCCATCGCCTGCGCGGTCACGCGCTCGGTAAAATCGCGCACCACCTCGAAGTGCACGTCGGCCTCGAGCAGGGCGAGGCGCACTTCGCGCACCGCCTCTTCGACGTTGCGCTCGGTGATCTTGCCGTGCCCGCGCAGACGTTTGACGGTCTGCTCGAGCTTCTCGCTCAGGGTGTCGAACATGGGAGGTGGCGCGGCCGCGCCGCGGGCGCGGTTTTGGGAAGGGGAACGCTACAGGTGGGGGGCTGGCTTGTCAACGGACGGGCCGCGACAAGCACGCGTGAGCCTTGCCCTTTTTACGGTGCGGCAGGAGCCGGAGCGGCGGCCGGCTGCTGCGCAGCTGCGGCGCGGGCTTCCGCGGCGGCGGCGCGGGACTTGGCGTCCGCCAGCTGGCGCTCGATTTCCTTCTTGTCGCGCTCGATCAGCGCCACCTTGCTGCGCTCGGTGTCGCGTTCCTTGACCAACCCCTGGTTGCGCTCGGTGAGGTCCACGACCTGCTCTTGCAGCTGGGTCGCCTGGCCCCACAGCCGGAATCCGAGCAGCACGCCGGCCATGAAGACCACCAGGGCCACAACGCCGCGCTGCGCGTACGTCCAGATCTTGTCGCGAAGTTCTACGGCCTCGGTTTCCTCTACCGCCATGCAGAGCCCCTTCCTCAAAGCGTGGAACAGCTAGGAGGGAGGACGGATAGCACAGGCCCAACGCCGAGGGGAAGAGCCGCGCAGCGCTCGTCCGCCCAGGGAGATTCCCCTACGCGCTGGACTGACGCCTCCGAGCAGAACGTTGCCCAGGTGTCGTCAACATCGCCCATCACCTGCTTGATCGGCTGACCTACCCTTGCCGAGGCGGTGGTACGAGGCTTGCTTCGCCGTCAAAGCAATGATTCGAGAAGCGGAAGCCCTCTCGCGCAAGCAGCGCTTCATTCTATGCCGTTATCTACTGATCCTGGTCACGGGCATGATCGGCTTTCTGCAGGGGGCCGAGGTGGGTTCGCCGATCCCGATCACCGCCCTGATCACCCTCGCGGTCCTGTCCAACGTCTACCTCGGGACCGTGTCGCCCTTCTCGTTCTTCGACGCCAGCATGCAAGCCCCGATTCTGATCACCGATACGGCCATGATCTCGGCGGTGCTGATCGTCTCGCGCGCCAGCCAGGAGTTCTTCCTGTTCTTTTTCTTCATGCTGATCATGGCCGCCCTGATCGAGAACCTCATTTTGCTCGCCGGTGCGGCCGCCGTCATCGCTCTGGGCAGCCTGTTCTTTGCCGACCTGCATGAGGGCTGGCTGAGCCCGATCCTGATGCGCGTGCCGTTCATGCTCGCCACGTCGCTGTTCTACGGCTATGTGGTGCTCCCCGAGCGCACCGGTCAGATGGCGCCGATGGTCTTCAACGCGGCCGGCAAGCGCATCCAGCCCACGCCGTTGCGTTCACAGACCTGACGCGCCCCCCGCACCGCTTGCAGCGCACGTCGCCCGGCAGCTAAACGCCCTAGGTCCGCGCGGTACGTCGCCGGACGCAAAGGGAGGGCGTGCGTTGACCAGAGGCAGCAGGGCCAAAAGCCCCGGGGGCGCCGAGAGCGCATTGATCGGTTGGATCGCGCTCGCGGTGGCCGCGGCCGCGTTCGCGGTGCTGACCTGGCGGGCCTGGCAAGGAACGCTCGGCGTGGCCGCCCTGGGGCTGCTGGTCGTGGCAGCGGTCGCCTTTTTCGTCGCCCGACGCCGCCTGCCCGGCGCCACCCGCGGCGTGCTCGACACCGTCGCCAAGGGCTTGTTCACGGTCGTCGGGATCGTCGCCTTGCTGCGCCACCCGATCGATGTCGGCACCGAGGTCCACCTGCCGATCTATGCGGCCATTGCCGACTACATCGATCAGGTCGACGGCCGGACCTTTGTCCTCTTCGCGTTCGTCGCCATGGCGGTCAAGTTCGTCGGCGTCATCACCTCGGCCTACGCCTGGCATCTGCTGCTGATCGGCCAGGGTATTCGCTTTCCGTTCTGGTCAAAGATCATGACCGCCTTCCTCATCGGCCGCTTCATCGGCACGTTCCTGCCCAGCACCATCGGTCTCGACGGCTACACGCTGTACGAGGCCGGCCGCTACTCGAACCAGTGGTCGCGCGCCGTCACCGCCAAGGCGCTGGAGAAGTTCATCGGCATCACCGGACTCTTCCTCGGCATGGTGCTGACCTTGCCGTTCGGGTACCAGGTCATCGTCGACGTGACCCAACACGCCGGCCGCCCGCAGGCGGCGCCGATGCTCGCCGCCGCGATTGCCGCCGTCGCCGGCGGCATCTCGGCCATCGTGGTCGTGACGTTGGTGTGGCCCGTGCTGCTCACCAGGGCGATGCGGATCTTCGGCGGCTTCATGCCCAGCGGGATGCGCGGCCAGATCGAGAACCTCACCCGCGCGGTGGGCGCGTACCGCGGACAGGTCGGGCTGCTGATGCTCGCGTTGCTCAGCAAGTTCATCACGCACTTCACCACCGCCGCCGTGTACTTCTTCACCGCCCTGGCCATCGGCGTCGCCGGCGCGCAGTTCTGGCCCATCGTCTTCGGCTCGACCATCCAGATCCTCGCTACGGTGCTGTCGCCGACCATTGCCGGCGAAGGCGCGCGCGAGGCCTTTCAGGCCCTGCTGCTGTCGAAGCAACTCGGCGGCGTCGCCCAGGCCGTGCTCTCCGCCGCGCTCGGGTTCATCGCGGCAGAGGCCGCGACGCTGTGGGGCGGGGCGTTCATGTGGGTGCGCAAGCCGGGCTGGCGGCCCGCCTTCGCGCTGGTCGACGGCAAGCAGGTCGACTACGCGTGGATCACGGCGGCCGACGAGGAAGCCGCATTGAGCGACAAGATCGCCGCGGCGTCGGCCCGGCGCTGAGCGCTCACATCCGAAAGACACCGACCCGGGGGTCGGGAATCGGCACGTGGCGCGTCATCGCGATCGCCAGGCCGAGCACGTCGCGCGTCTGCGCCGGATCGAGGATGCCGTCGTCCCACAGCCGCGCGGTCGAGAAGTAGGCGTTGCTCTCGGAGTCGTAGATGTAGAGCACCGGCGCCGTGAGCTGTTGCTCCTCCTCCGGCGTCATCTGCTGCCCCTGCTCGGCGAGCTGATCGCGTTTGACCGTCAGCAGCACCTGCGCGGCCTGCTCGCCGCCCATCACCGAAATGCGCGACTGCGGCCACATGAACAGCAAGCGCGGGCCGTAGGCGCGGCCGCACATGCCGTAGTTGCCGGCGCCGTGCGAGACGCCGACGACGACGGTGAACTTCGGCACCTGCGCGGTCGACACCGCGTGCACCAGCTTGGCGCCGTCCTTGGTGATGCCGCCGTGCTCGTACTTCTTGCCGACCATGAAACCAGTGATGTTCTGCAGGAACAGCAGCGGGATCTTGCGCTGGCAACAGAGCTCGATGAAGTGCGTGCCCTTGAGGCTCGATTCCGAGAACAGGATGCCGTTGTTGGCGATGATGCCGACCAGGTAGCCGTGGATGCGCGCAAAGCCGGTGATCAGCGTCTGGCCGTAGAGCGCCTTGAACTCCTGCAGCCGGCTGCCATCGACCAGCCGGGCGATGACCTCGCGCATGTCCATCGGATGGCGCGTGTCGCTCGGAATGATGCCGTAGAGCTCCTGCGGATCGTAGGCGGGGTCCTCGGGCGCCACCGCGTCCAGCGCGCTCGTTCCTGGCGGCGCCAGGTTCTCGAACAGGTCGCGCGCCAGCGCCAGGCCGTGCGGCTCGTCGGCCGCCAGATGATCCGAGACGCCGGAGATGCGCGTGTGCACGTCGCCGCCGCCGAGCTCTTCCGCCGTCACCACTTCTCCGGTCGCCGCGCGCACCAGCGGCGGACCGCCGAGAAAGATCGCGCCCTGATTGCGCACGATGATGTTCTCGTCGCACATCGCCGGCACGTAGGCGCCGCCGGCCGTGCCGAGGCCGAAGACGACGGCGAGCTGCGGGATGCCCATGGCCGACATCACCGCCTCGTTGTAGAAGACGCGCCCGCCGTGCTGCTCGTCGGCGAAGATCTCCGCCTGCAGCGGCAGGAAGGCGCCGCCGGAGTCGACCAGGTAGATGCAGGGCAGGTGGTTCTCCATGGCGATCTTCTGCGCCCGCAGGTACTTCTTCACGCTCATCGGATAGAGCGTGCCGCCCTTCACCGTCGGGTCGTTGGCCATCACCATGGCTTCGCGGCCGTGGATGACGCCGATGCCGGTCACGATGCCCGCTCCCGGCGCGTCGTTGTTGTACAGGTCGTAGGCGGCGAGCGGCGAGAGCTCGAGGAACGGCGTGCCGGAATCGAGCAGCCGCTCGATGCGGTCGCGCACCAGCAGGCGGCCGCGCTCGACGTGGCGCTGGCGGACCCGCTCGGGTCCGCCCATCCGGGCCGTGGCGATGCGTTCCTGCAGCTGCGCCAACAGCGCGCGGTTGTGTGCGGCGTTGGCGACAAACGCCGCGTCGCCGGGGCGGATCTTCGATTCGATGCGGGTCACGAAGTCGACCGGATCTGCGGCGCGATCAGCTCGCCCACTTGGGGGCGCGCTTCTCGAGAAAGGCGGCCATGCCCTCGTGGGCTTCGGGCGTGGCGCGGATGTCGGCGATCAGCCGTGCGGTGAGCGGCACCAGATCGCCCGAGGGCGTGTCGGATACCGCGCGCACCAATCGCTTGACCGCGGCGATGGCGCCCGGCGCACAGCCGCGCAGCGAGGTGACGAGCTCGGCAACCGCCGCGTCGAGCTGATCGCGCGGTACGACCTGATCGACCAGCCCCCACGCCATCGCCTGCGTGGCGCTGAAGGCGTCGCCGGTGAGAAACAGGCGGCGCGCGCGGCTCTCGCCCATCTTGCGCAGCACGAACGGCGAGATCATCGACGGGATGAGCCCGAGGCGCACCTCGGTGAAGGCGAAGCTGGCCGAGTCGGAGGCGATGGCGAAGTCGCAGGCGGCGACCAGCCCGACCCCGCCGCCGCGCGCCGACCCGTTGACCGCCGCGATCACCGGCAGCGGGAAGTCGTACAGCGCCGTGAACAGCGCCGCCGTCTGCTCCGCGTCGTGGAGATTCTCCTCCGGCGAGGCGTCGCGCATGCGCTGCATCCAGTTGAGATCGGCGCCGGCCGAGAAGATCTTGCCCGCCCCGGTCAGCACCAGGACGCGCAGCGCCGCGTCGGCGCGCACCTCGTCGAGCAGTCCGAACACGCGCGCCACGACCTCGCCGTTGAGCGCGTTGCCGACCTCGGGCCGATCGAGGCGCAGCACCGCCGTCACTCCCTGCCGTTCGAGCTTCACCATGCGACCCGTGCTAGCGCAAAGCGCCGCGCGATGCCAAGCGCGACGGCCGGCCTTAGGCGCCGACCGAAGCGAGCACGTCTTCCGGGACGTCGATCTCCATGGTGAGCAGCCCCTGCCCCAGGGTCTTGCCCTGGTGGTCGACGCGCAGCGACAGCGTGCCGCCGCCGCCGAGGGCGTTGTGCAGCATGAAGTTGAAGGCCAGCAGATTGGGCAGCTCGTAGCGCACCACGCCGCCCTTGACGAGATCCTGATAGAACGCCTTGACGCGCTTGGCGCTCAGCGTCTCGCGCAGGAAGGCGTAGGCATCGGGCGAGCGCGCGGCGACGCCGATGTTGGCGTGGTCGCCTTTGTCGCCCGAGCGGGCGTAGGCGATGGTGCCGAGGCGCACGGTGCGGGCGCGGCTCGAGCGATCGCGCGCGCTGTCGGACGGCGCCGGCTCCTCGCTCGGGCGCGGGGTGCGATCGCTGGCGTCGAGCGTCATCGGCACCTCGGTGATCTGTTCGGTGCCGTCGCGGCGCAGCGCGACGCGCGCCGTCAGCAGCTCGCGCGGCAGCAGGGCGGGCCAGAAGCCGTAGGCCTCCTGCACCTCGGGACGGCCGCCGAAGATGCCCAGGCCCGGCGGGCCCTGCAGGGCGAAGCCGAGCAGGCTGTTGGCGAAGTGCTGCAGCTTCTTGCGGTCGGCGTCGGCGACGCCGATGCGGAAGACGATCTCGTTCGGCTCGATGGGTGCAGCGGCGCCGCCCCAGCAGGCGTTGACGCCGATGAAGTCGGTGCGGCGGTCGGCGAACTCGGTGCCGACGCGGTGCCACACCATCTCCGCCAGCCGCTCGCCCTTGGCGATGACGTTGGGGCCGGAGATCAGCACCGTGCCGACGGCGCGGTAGCCGTGCCGGTAGACCATCGACAGCTTGAGCGTGGGCGGCGGCGGCGTGCCGCGGGCGTTGCTGACGCGCACGCGGTCGGGGCCGTCCTGGGTGAGCTGCAGGGCGGTGAAGTCGGTGCTGACGTCGGGGGTCAGATAGGCGCGCGGGTCGCCGATCTCGTAGAGCAACTGCTCGGTGACCGTACGCGGCGTGACGCTGCCGCCGGTGCCCGGGTGCTTGGTGACGACGAAGGAGCCGTCGGCGAAGGCCTCGGCGATCGGGTAGCCGGTGTCGAGCATCGACGGG
>CAYVUV010000330.1:0-4649 GCA_964455095.1 uncultured Binatia bacterium (SeqCode) | reverse complement strand
CGTCCGGAGCGTAAAGTTGGTTTTTCCGCATGGTCGGAATCGACCTCCCCCCGGCCCCCTCCTTGGAAAGGAGGGGGAGAAAGGGAAAGGAGGGAGCAAGATCGGTTCATTCATCCTTCGTCCGACACGAGGTCCAGGATCTCCGGGATGCGCCGGATGACGTGGTGCGGGCGCGGCTCGCCGTCGGGGGGGTCGCGGTCGACCCGGTGCCAGAGCAGCACCGAGCGCAGGCCGGCGCGGTTGGCGCCGGCGATGTCCTGCGCCACGGTGTCGCCGACGAACAGCGCCTCGCCGGCCGCGCAGCCGGCGCGGTCCAGGGCCGCGGCGAAGATCGCGCCGTCGGGCTTGCAGGAGCCGACCGCCTCGCTGGAGAGCAGCGAGTCGAACCGCTCGCGCAGGCCGGCGAGCGCGCCGATGTGCTCGAGCTGGTCGTCGTCGATGTTGCTGACGATGCCGAGGTGCAGCCCGCGATCGCGCAGCGCCTGCAGCGTCTCTGCCACGCCCTCGCGCAGCGCGAAGTCGCGCCGGTGCATTTCCCACTGCATGAGACGGTAGCGCTCGAGCAGCGCCGGGTCAGGCGCGACGCCCAATTCCTCGAGCATGCCGGCGGCGGCGTCGCGAAACAGTTCGCGATGCAGGTAGTACGGCCGCGGCAGATAACTGCGGAAGACGCGCCGCATCGCCTCGCGGTGGGCGCGCATGACGTTCTCGGGCGGCGCCGCGCTGCCGGCCCAGCGCGCCAGCGCCAGCAGGCTCTCGCGGTCGCCGGCCGCCAGCGTGCCGTAGTCGTAGAGCGTGCCGCCAAAGTCGAACAGCACGGCGCGAACGGGGGGCAGGGCGGCCATCGGCTTCCTCACGCCATCTTGCTGTAGTCGACCGTCAGCCAGCGCTCCGGCTTCAACACCACGACGACCGTGCCCGACTGCGCGCGCTCGTCGGCAGTCATGAGCAGGTACATCTCGCCCATCTGCTCGCCGAGATAGCGCAGCGCCACCTGGCGCACGTCGAGCTCGTAGTCGGGGTCGCCGGCGAGCGCGGCCGGACCTTCCACGCTGACGTACTGATACGGTGGCGTCTCGGTCTGCACGCACAGGCTCATGCGCCCGGCGCGCTGGATCAACCTCGCTTTGCGCGAGCCCGGGCTGGTGACGATGCGCACCGTGCCACCCGGTTCGTAGCGATACCAGATCGGCACCGTCAGCGGACCGTGACCCTCTTCGGCGACACTGATCACGCCGACATGCGTCGCGGCGAGAAACGCCTCGCGTTCGGCTTTGCTCATGGCCAACGACATCGGAGCTCCTTGGTTGAGAGTGAGACCTCCTAGCACACGGACGGGGCGGTGGTAGAGCGCGCCCGCGCCGCCCGACCTTTGCGCTCCCCCACCCGCCTGTGCTCGAATCGCGTCCATGAGCACACTCGCACCACTTTCGATGCCGCTCGACGAGGCGATGCGCACGCAGCGCGCCATTCGCCGACTCAAGCCCGATCCAGTCGACGACGCCCTGGTTCTGCAGCTCATCGAGCTGGCGCTGAAGGCGCCGACGGGGTCCAACGCGCAGAACTGGGAGTTCATCATCGTCAAGGACCCGGTGGTGAAGGGCAAGCTGGCGCGGCTCAACCGGCAGGCCTGGGGGATCTACGGCGGCCTCGGCCGCTGGATGGTGAAGCGCTCGGGAGATCAGGCGATGGAGCGCATCCTGAACGCCGTGCAATGGCAAGCGGATCACTTCGAAGACACGCCCGTCGTCGTGGTCGCCTGTCTCAAAGCGATGATTCCGATCTGGCCGCCCGCCGCCACGGCCAGCATATACGGCTCGATCTTTCCGTCGGTGCAGAACCTGCTCCTCGCCGCGCGCGCCGCCGGGCTCGGGGCGGCGCTCATCACGCTGCCGCTGTGGAGCAAGTTCCTCGCTCGCCGGGCGCTCGGCCTTCCGTGGTCGATCTCGCCCTGCGCGGTGATTCCGCTCGGCTGGCCGAAGGGCAAGTACGGACCGACGACGCGGCGGCCGGTCGGCGAAGTGGTGTCGCTCGACCGCTACGGCAACCGCGCGTTCAGGAGCTGAGCGATGGCGCGGGTTGGGACGGTGAAAGAGATCTGGCGGTATCCGGTCAAGTCGATGGCGGGCGAGCTGCTCGCGCGCGCGGCCCTCGGGGCGCGCGGGATTCCCGGCGATCGCGGTTGGGCGTTGCGCGACGAAGCCGCCGGCGAGCTGCGCGGGGCAAAGAAGTTGCCGGCGCTGATGCAGTGCGCGGCGCGGTATCTGAGCGAGCCCACGGTCGACGAGGTTCCGCATGTCGAGATGACCCTGCCCGACCACACGCGGCTGCGCAGCGATGCCAGCGATGTCCATGCGCGCCTGTCGGCGCTGCTCGGGCGGGCCGTGACGCTGTGGTCGCTGCAGCCGGCCGATCAGCTCGATCACTACCGGCGCGGTCTGCCCGACAATGCGGACATGGACGCCGAGCTGCGCCAGATCTTTGGTCGCCTGCCCGACGAGCCGTTGCCCGACTTCAGCGTCTTGCCGCCGGAGGTGTTCGAGTTCACCTCGCCGCTCGGCACGCACTTCGACCTCGCGCCGTTGCACCTGCTCACCACCGCCTCGATCGCCACGCTGGCGGCAGCCAACCCGCGAGCGCGCTTTGATCGCCAGCGCTTCCGCCCCAACTTCCTCATCGAAACGACGGCCGGCACCACCGGGCTGGCGGAGGTCGCCTGGTGCGGGCATCGCGTGCGCATCGGCGGGGCGACGTTGAGCGCGACGATTCCGACCATGCGCTGCAGCATGGTCGCGCAGCCGCAGGGCGATCTGCCGAAGGACCCGTCGGTGCTGCGCACGATCGTCCGCGACGCGGATCAGAACTTCGGCGTGTACGCGAACATCAGCGAGGCTGGGGACGTCGCGGTGGGCGACGCGGTCGAGCTGCTGGATTGAGTTCTGTGCGCTTCGCGGTTGGTTATTACCCCCCATCCAAACCTTCCCCCGCAAGGGGGGAAGGCTTTCGGAATCCGACCTCCTCCCCTGCGGTGGGGGTGATTTGAACATGGCGCTGGATCCGCTCGCCGCCGCGCGCTTCGTCGAAACCGCGTGGGAGCAGCGCATCGTTCCGGCGCTGCAGCAGTACATCACCATCCCCAACCAGTCACCGACTTTCGATCCGGCTTGGCAGGCGCACGGCCACATGGACCGCGCGGTCGAGCTGGTGGTCGAGTGGATCCGCGCCCAGGATCTCGCCGGGCTGCGCCTGGAGGTGGTGCGGCTGCCAGGGCGCACGCCGCTCGTGTTCGTCGAAATCGACGGCGCGCCGCACGCCACCGCGTTGCTCTACGGCCATCTCGACAAGCAGCCGCCGATGCACGGATGGCTGGAAGGGCTGGGGCCCTGGCAGCCGGTCATTCGCGATGGCAAGCTCTACGGCCGCGGCGGCGCCGACGACGGCTACGCGGCGTTCGCGTCGATCACCGCGATCAAGGCGCTGCAAGTACAGGGCGTGCCGCACGCGCGCTGCGCGATCGTCATCGAAGCGTGCGAGGAGAGCGGCAGCGACGACCTGCCGGCCTACATCGAGATGCTCGCCGGGCGCATCGGCACGCCGAGCCTGGTGGTGTGTCTCGACTCCGGCTGCGGCAATTACGATCAGCTGTGGGCGACGACGTCGCTGCGCGGCCTGGTGACCGGCAATCTCAGCGTGACGGTGTTGAACGAGGGCGTGCACTCCGGCGGTGCCAGCGGCATCGTGCCGTCGAGCTTTCGCGTCGCGCGCCAGCTGCTCGATCGGATCGAGGATCCGCGCACGGGCGAGATCCTGCCGCGCGAGCTGTACGCCGAGATTCCCGTCGCGCGCCGAGCCCAGGCTGTCGCCGCCGCTGCCGTGCTCGGCACGAGCGTGTTCGACAGCTATCCGTTTCCGCCCGGCATGGGGCCGATCGGGCGCGATGTCACCGAGCTACTGCTCAACCGCACCTGGCGCCCGGCGCTGGCGATCACCGGTGCCGCCGGCCTGCCGCCGCTCGACAGCGCCGGCAACGTGCTGCGCCCGTCGACGACGCTCAAGCTGTCGCTGCGTCTGCCGCCGACCGTTGATGCCGCAGGCGCGGCGGCGTTTCTGAAGACACTGCTCGAGCGCGATCCGCCCTACGGCGCGCAGGTGCGCTTCGATGCGGAACAGGGCGCGACGGGCTGGAACGCACCGCCGCTGGCACCGTGGCTCGAAGCGTCGGCACAGCGCGCCTCGCAGGAGTTCTTCGGCCGCGAGGCCTGCTACATCGGCGAAGGCGGCTCGATTCCCTTCATGGCCATGCTCGGCGCGCGCTTCCCCGCCGCGCAGTTCATCATCACCGGCGTGCTCGGCCCGCGCTCCAACGCGCACGGACCCAACGAGTTCCTCGAGCTGGCCACGGGCGCCAGGCTGACCGGCTGCATCGCGCGCATTCTCGCCGACCACTGCAGCGCGATTGCTTGAGCGGCGCTTCCGACTCCGCTTCCGGTCTCCCTGCTTTCCTCCGATCCCCCTCCTTTCCAAGGAGGGGTTACCCATTGGAAGGCTGGTTGCAACTGAGCACACGGCTCCGTTGGCGGCATAGCCGCGTCTTTTGTTTAATCGCCATCCTTTTTTCACGCCCGCACTGCTGATGCGACTCGGGATGC
>CAYVUV010000329.1:0-6316 GCA_964455095.1 uncultured Binatia bacterium (SeqCode) | reverse complement strand
CGGCAGGTCTATTTCGATCTTCTGGAGGATCAAGAAGACCTTCAGGTTCACCACGGGCGTTCACTTTGCGAGCTGATCGACTCATCTGCGTCAGACCTCGCACGGGCGTTCGACCGCGGAGTCCTTGGCCTTTGTCTTTGTGCAATGACCTGGGGGTTGGTACCAGCATCTTCGGTCAGGCCCGGAGCCTACGTTTACTCTTGGGTGGCCAAGTGGAAGACGAACGGCGACAGCGGAATCGCCGACCTCTCAAGGGGTCTTCACCAGCTGCTCGAATAGGAATTCGCCACAGTTGCATGCAGCGCATCGATGATCGCGACTCGTCAGACCGCAACAGTCCACTGCGCACTTTTCTTGACCTCTCAGCTGACCGGCGTAAACTGCGCGCCATGGCCATCCAGCTCACGGAAGAGACCGAAAAACGATTGAAGGCGAAGGTCACCTCCGGCGCCTATGACTCGGAGGAAGACGTGGTACAGGCGGGTCTGGCGTTGCTCGACGAGAGTGAGGCGCTCCGCAAAGCAATCGCGGAAGCCGAGGAGCAGTTCGCCCGTGGCGAGGTGGTTTCTGAATCGGAGTCGCGCGCGCGAATCCAGAGCCTCTTCGATGAGCTGAAGGCGGGATGAGCAACCGCTATATCCTCGCCGAAATAGCCCAGCAGGAACTCGAAGACATACTCCGCTATATCGCTCACCGGAGCGACATTGAGACCGCTCTGCGTGTGGACCAAGAGTTCCATGCGGAGTTTCTCCACCTCGCTGGGAATCCGCTCATCGGCCATACTCGCCCCGACATTCCGAGGACGTACCGAGTCTGGCATCTCTACTCGTACCTGATCATCTACAAGCCCGACACCAACCCGCTCGAGATCATGCGCGTATGGCACGGAGCCCGACGACCGCCGGCGCTGCGGTAGCCGCCGTGGGCTCGTCGCAGCAAGGAGGCGGTGCCGCCCGAGGCGTCACTCGAACGCAGCCGTCTCCGGCGTCACCTCGATCCACGCCGGCGCGGCGTGGGCGTAGTAGCGGCGGCGCAGTCCGAGGAGTTGCAGATGTGCCAGCTCATGGCGCAGGCCGCCGGGGCTCACGAGGTACTTGAGGACCGAGCGCACCAGGAGCGGCAGGGGCGGCATGCCGTGGCGGACCCGCGCCGTGCCCGTGATGCGAAGGAGCGGCGCCGGCGCGTGGTCGCGATCGGCTTCGAACAGCAGCAGCACGCGTGGGTCGGCGTCGACGTAGCGCGCGAGCAGCGCACGGCTTCCGGTCGTGATGCAAATCCGATGGCCGTCGGCGACAAACCAGTACGGGGTGATGAACGGGCGTCCGTCGGGTGTCCGCACCAAGACGCGCGTGATCATCGCGCGCGCCAGAAACCGGCGCACCTGCTGATCAGTCGGGCGCATCGGCATCCGCCTCGCGCAGTGAGCGGTAATCCCACGCGACGACCGTGCGCGGCACGACCTCGAACCAGACGAGCATCGTCGCGGCGTCGTCCGACAGCGCCGCGGCCGCGCGGATCATTCCGCGCATGCGGATGCATTGCAGCTCGTAGAAGTACCACCCGGCATCGAGCAGCAGCGCCACGGGTGCGTCGGGACGCAAGCGGTGTCCGACGTCCGCTGCGACACCGACATAGTAGCGGCCCTCGGCATAGCGAAAACGCACCGGCACCGCGTCGACGGCATCCCCGTCGGTAAAGGCGAGATAGGCGCGCGGCGGATGGTCGAGCAGATGTTGCAGGTCCGCCGGTCGAACGTCTCGCGTGATCCGCCTCACTGGTCGGTGATCTCCGCGATCGTCACTTCGCGCCCCTCCGCCGCGCTGCGGCCGACCGCCAGGGCGATCGCGAGTGTCTGACGCGCCGCGATGCCGTCCTGCGCCGGCTGGCGGCCGCTGCGCAGCGCCTCGATGAAGTCGTGCCCGCCGAGACGGAAGGACTCGGCCCAATCGACGGCGAGGTCGTGGTAGGCGCGCGTCTCCCCCTCGCGATAGAGCACCACCGCCGGCTCCTCGAGCAGCTTGCCGGTGCAGCGGTTCACCCAGATGATGCCATCGCTGCCGTGGATCTCGATGCGGTCGTCGCTGACGTAGTACTTCGATCGCACCCGCATGCCGATCGACGCAATCACCTCCCATGAGCCGTAGCGCGGCAGGTCGCCCGCGTATTGCCAGCTGATCAGGGCTGGACCGTCGTACCAGGCCTGCGGCCCGACCGGCGTCCAGTGGATGAAGGCATGCACGCGCGCGATCTCCACCGGCATGAAGAAGCGCGCCATGTTGTAGCAATGGTAGCCGTGATCGAAGGTTGTCGGCCCACCGCCGCAGGCGGCCGGATCGACCCGCCATGCGAGCGAGGTCGGGTCGACGAGCCAGCCGGCATCGACCCGCCCCGCCGCGGTCTTGATGCGCACGGAGAGGGGAACGCCAATGGCGCCATCATCGATCAGCGCCTTCGCCTTCTGGTGCGGCGGATAGTGCATGAAGTTCTCGAACACGCGCAGCGTCCGCCGCGCCCGCGCCGCGGCCTCGAGCACGGTGTCGAGCTCGGCAAGGGTGCGCGTCGGCGGCTTCTGCAGCGAGACGTGCTTGCCGGCTGCAAGCGCCGCGACGGCGTGCTCGGCGTGCAGGTGGTGCGGGGTCAGAATCTCGATCGCATCGACCTGATCGTCGGCCAGCAAGTCCTCGATGCGCGCGTAAGCCTTGGCGACGTTCCATTCCACGGCGCGACGGCGCGCGAGTCCCGCATCGCGATCGCAGACCGCCACGATGCGCGCCTGCGCGTGATCGCGGTAGCCGAGGCACTGCAGGTCGGCGATGCGCCCGCAGCCGAGAATGCCGATGCCGACGGGCTCATGCAGAGACAGCATCAGGAGCGCTCCTGCACATAGTCTGTTCCACCGGTCTGGGATCGTTGCCCCGAGCCGGCCGTTTCCGCACGGGCTCGAATTACTGCGTGGTTTTCACGGCACCCGGCGGGCGGCAATGTCCGCGTCGGAGCCGTACTCGTAGCTTTGCCACGCAACCATGAAGGCTCCGTTCGCACCCGCGACGACCGGGCGCTCCTGGAACGACAGGGTCGACGTGTTGACCTGGAACTCCGAACCCAGGCGTGTGCCATTGCTGCTGAAGCGTTGGCCGAAGACGCCCTCGTCGCTGTCGTCCTGGCCGAGCGACTGCCACACGACCAGAAAGCGACCGTCGCCGCGCGCCGCGACGGCTCCGTAGCGCTGCGAGTTGGGCGTGTACGTGTTGACCTGGAACTCCGTGCCGATGCGGCTGCCGGCGGCGTCGAAGCGCTGGCCGAAGATGCCCATCGCGGAGCCGTCGCCGCTCGACCAGACGACCGCGAACCCCCCGTCGGCGAGCGCCCCGACCCGCGGCAGATACTGGCGGCCGACCGTGCTGGTGTTGACCTGGAAATTGGCGCCGACCGCATTCGCCAGGCTGTCGAAGCGCTGGCCGAAGACGGACGCCTCGCGCCCGTAGTCTTGCCAGACCGCGACGAAGCCGTCGCCGGCCGCGGTGACGGACGGCGTAGTCTGGTCATTGACGGTGTGTGTGCTGACCATGAATTCCGTGCCGAGCGCGCCGCCGCCGCTGGCGAAACGGCGCCCGAACACGCCCTGCCCCGCGCCGTCCTGTCCGCCGCTGGACCACACGACCACGAAGTCGCCACCGAGATTGGCGACGGCCTGATACTGCTGATCGCCAGGCGTGTACGTGTTGACCTGAAGCTCTGTCCCAACGCTGCCGCCGCTGCTGTCGAAGCGTGCGCCGACCACGGCATAGCCGTCTCCGTCGCGGTCCTGATCCGCCCAGGCGACGCGGAACGCGCCGTCTGCGGCGACGGCGACCGCCGGCGCGAGCGCGTCGTAGTCGCCCGCTCCTCCGACGAGGAAGGGGGTGCCGGCCGTCCCGGCCGATGTGAAGCGCCGGCCGAAGACGCGCCATTTGAGGCCGAGCTCGGGGTCGTCGACCTCGCCCTGCCAGGTGACGACGAACCGACCGTCGGGCGCCGAGGCGACGTCGGGATACGACTGATCGTACGGCGTTGTGCCGCTCACCCTGAACTCGGGTCCGAGCGTGAGCTGACAGGTGCCCGGATCGAGCGGGTCGTTGCAGATCCCCGCGCAATCGCTCTCGCAACAGGCCATGTCTTCGCCGCTGATCCCGCCGCGGCAGAAGCCGGAGGAGCACTGCGCATCGAGGCCACAGCAGCTGCCCTGGCTGAGGTCCTCACCGAACACCTCGATCTCGGTCGCGCCGCTGTTGACGTTGGTGCCGCTCGGCAGGAGCGTCGACTCGGCCCGCAGGCGCACCGCGTATGTCCCGTCCGGTGTGGTCGGGAACACCGGCACGGTGCAGTCCGCAAACGGTTGACCAGACGGCAGCGCCAGCCCGCCGGCATCGACGACGAACTGCACCTGCCCGCGTGGCTGTTCGGGATCGTCGAGCGCACAGGTCGCCTGCAGCGAGAGGCCCTGGAGCGTGGTGTTGGTGCCCCGGCACGAGACGTTGAGGACGTCGAACTGCGTCGCGTCGACGCAAAAGTCGATGCGCACCGAGCCGATCTCCGCCGGCGTGCCGGCCGGAACCTGGAAGCTCACGTTCGTATTCTGGCAGGGTTGGCCGCCGAACACCGGGCCAAAGTCGATCAGCACCAGACCGGGGGTATGCGTCGGCGTGCGCGTGGGGGTCGCGGTGGGAGTCGGGGTCGGGCTGGCCTGCGGCGTCGCGGTCGAAGTGGCAGCAGCCGTCGCAGTGGGCGTGGCGGTCGACGCCTGGAGCACCGTGGGCGTGCGGGTTGGCCCGCCGGTGACAGACGGTGTGGGAATACCGTTGATGGCCTCGCCGACGCTCACGACGAGCTCATTGATGCCCACCAGGTCGTCGCGGTTGGCGTCGAACGACGGGCAGTCCGACAGCGGGCGCTGGCCCAGGGCGATGCCGACGCCGCGGATCAGCTCGTCGGTGGTCACGGCATCGTCGCCATTGCAGTCCCCCACTCCGGCGACTCCGGCACGAGCTGGCATCGATGCGGTGCCGAGAAGAATCAACGCCAACAACCCAGCGGCCACGTTCGCGCGACGTCGGACCATGCCGGCGATGTACCTTCAGCGCCCGCGAGCCGTCAAGCCAGTCGGCCGCCTTGCCCCGAGCTATACCAGGGGTCCAACTCGCACTTCTCGGGGTCGGAGTCGGCATCGGGATCGATCCATTCTTCTCCGGAACTGTGCAACCCTCGCCCCCCGGTGGCGATCCCTGGAGGTTGCCGGAAAGGCACGACGGTCTACTGCACACCTTGTGAGTGCTCTATCCCACTCGACATTCGATTATCAGGCATGAAATGATGCGCGGTGAGCATGACGGCGCGCGAGTTTCCGTACGGCCGCCTGATCCGCATCTGCGGCCTCCTGGCGGCGAGCGCCGGGGGCATCGCGCTGCTTGGATGGACCCTTGGTCTGCCCTTCCTGGCCAGCCTGGGGTCGGGCAATATCCCGATGGCGCCCAGCAGCGCGCTATTGTTCGGTTTGCACGGTAGCGCCGCCGTCCTGCGGGTCCGCCCACCGCTGCAACGCGGAGCGCATTGGCTGGGGGTGGGGATCTACTGCGCGGGCGCGCTGGTCGCCGCATTGCTGTTCGTGCTGTCGAGCCAGGCCGTGTATCTGGATGCCGAACGGCTCGGCTTCTCCGCGGTGGGCACAGTCGACAGCGCACCGATCGGGCACATGTCTCCGCTCACCGCGATTGGCTTCTTGCTCGCCAGCGTGTCGTTTTGGGCTTCGCTGCCATCCTGCCCGCGCCGGCCGCTGCGCGCCGTCCTGGCGTGGGGCAGCGCCTGCCTGTTGCTGATCGTGTGCTCCGTGCTGCTGCTGGCGTATATGTATGGCGCCCCACTGCTCTACGGCGCCGCCTTCATTCCACCCGCGGCAACCACCTGCCTGGCGTTCACAGCCCTCGGCGTCGCGCTCCTGGCTCTGGCCAGCCCGCAGGCGTGGCCGCGCGACGAATCGGCCGCCGCGGCCGCACGCCCGGCGCCGGCGCTCTTCCTGGTGTTCATCATATTCGCCGCGGGCATCATCACCGCTGGGTATCTCTATTTTCGCAGCTACGAGGCGTACTATCGCGGCCAGATCGAGCACGAGCTGTCCTCCATCGCCGAGCTGAAGGCCAGCCAGTTGGTGCAGTACCGCAAGGAGCGCCTCGGGGACGGCGCCGTGTTTCTGCGCAACGCCGCTTTCTCCGCGCTGGCTCAACGCGCGTTCGATACACCGGCGGACCGTAAAGCGCACATGCAGCTGCAGTCATGGCTGAGC
>CAYVUV010000328.1:0-71035 GCA_964455095.1 uncultured Binatia bacterium (SeqCode) | reverse complement strand
ACCCGCCGGCCGCGGGGGAGGTCACCACCTTCGATCCCATCTGCGCGATCGCTACCAGCCGCGTTCAGATGGCGCAAGGTGCGACGGTGCGATTGGCCTGCACAATGGAAGGTGAACGATGAACGATGACGCGATGGTCCGAGCGCGCGGGCTCTCCCTCGGCTACGGCGGCCGCACCGTGCTCTCCGATCTCAATCTCACGGTGCGCGCGGGCGAGCTGTGGTTCCTCCTCGGCCCCAACGGTGCCGGCAAGACGACGCTGCTGCGCACCATCCTCGGCAGTCTGCCGCCGCGCGGCGGCGAGCTGTGGCTGCACCCCGATCTCGCCAGCCGCGCCCGCGTCGGCTTCGTGCCGCAACGCTGCAATCTGAACCCGACGCTGCCGACCACGGTGCGCGAGTTCGTGCTGCTCGGTCTGGTCGGCGTCGACGTCGCCCCGGCGGCGCGGGCCGAGCGGCTGGCCTGGGCATTGGCCCACGCCGGCCTCGGCGACGCGGCGGCGCGCAGCTACTGGGCGCTGTCGGGCGGGCAGCGCCAGCGGGCCTTGATCGCGCGCGCCCTGGTGCGCCAACCGCGCTTGTTGCTGCTCGACGAGCCGACCAACAATCTCGACTTCGCGATCGCGTACGGGCTGTTGCAGCTGCTGGCCGAATTGAACCGGACGGAGCGGCTGACGCTGCTGTTCGTGACCCACGACCTCGATCAGGCGAGCCGGTACGCCACGCATGTCGCCATGTTCCACGACGGCGCCGTGCTGGCCGGCCCGCGCGACGAGGTGCTCACACCTGCCAACCTCGTCCGCGTCTACGGCCTCACCGACGTCGACTCCGCCGCGGCGGGGCACAGGGCCGGCGCATGATCGCCGAGTTCTTCAGTTCCTGGGCGCTGTTTCACAACACCTATGTCGCCGGCTGGCTGATCGCGCTGGTGCTGTCGTTGGTCGGCGTGGTGGTGGTGGCGCGCGACCAGATCTTCATCGGCGCTGCCGTCTCGCAGGCTTCCAGTCTCGGCATTGCCCTCGGCATGTGGGGCGGGGCATGGCTGACGGCCGACCCGGCCAGCCCGATTCGGTCCGAGCTGTTTCTCTCGCTGGCGGCCGTGCTGTTCGCCGTGCTCGCCGCGCTGGCCACCATGCGCGACACCTCCGGCAGCGGCGCGACGCACGAGGCGACGACGGGGTGGGTGTTCCTCGGTTCGGCGAGTGTCTCGATCCTGGTGCTGGCGCGCAGCCCGCATGGCCTCGAGGAGATTCACCACCTGTTGTCTTCCAGCATCATCGGTGCGACGCGCGCTGACGTCTGGCTCTTCGGCGCGCTGGCCGCGGTGACGATTGCCAGCGTGGCGCGGGCGCACCAACGGTTGATCCTGTTCGTCGTCGACCCGGCCATGGCGGCCGCCGTCGGTATGCGCACCGGACTGTGGGCCACCGCGGTGGCCGCCTGGCTGGGCCTGGTGATCGGCCTGTCGATGCGCGTGTCGGGGTTGCTCTACACCTTCGGGTGCCTGGTGTTGCCGGCGCTGATTGCCAGCAATACCTGCCGCGAAGTGCGCGCCATGCTGGCCGCCGCGCCGCTGATCGGCATCGGTGCCGCCGTCAGCGGTTTCGTGCTGGCCAATCACTACGACGACCCGCCGGCTCAGACGACGGTGGCGGTACTGAGTGCGGCGTGGTTGCTGGCGCGCCTGTGGCGGCGCGTGCGCGGGTCGCGCAGCGCCGGGTGACGACGCGGCATCGCGTCCTCACCCGGCGGCGACGATCGGGATCAGGCCTGGCGGCGTGGGCGCCGGCCGCCGCGCGAGCGGCGCGGGGCGGGCGTTGCGCCCGCGGGCGGGAACTTCACTGCCATGCGCTCATGGGCGACGTCGAGCCCCTCGTTGAGCAACGCGATGACCACTTCGGTTTTCGAGCAACCCATGTCCTTGACCACCCGGTCGATGGCGTCGCTGACCCAGGTGGGAACCTTGACGTTCATCAGCTTGCTCACGCGCGGCGGGCGCCGCAGATCTGCCAATCTCAAATTCGATCGCATGTTTCATCCTCCTCTGACTCTAACGCTGACTCCAACACCCGCCGCGTGTTGCCGGCGGACCGTACAAAATCGTCCTGGCAGAACCTACATCAATTCGTGAACGTTGCAACTGGCCACGCCGGCGTGCGCGGTCCCGGTGCGATCCGACTCGGCCGGCGGCCGCAGGGGCAGCACCCAGTCGCGCCGGTCGGACCACTCCGATACGGCGGCCAGATCGACGTCGGGGTCGATGAGGCGCTGATGCGGCCGCCCGTTCAATGACGCGTACACATCGGCCCGCACCTCGACGCGCTGGTGCCCGGCGGCCTGTGCCGCGGCGGCCAGATAGTGCGCGAAAGACAGCACCATGTCGGGCTGCGTCGCCATCATCCGCGCCTGCAGTGGCGTGAGCACGGCGCGCGGGTCGGCCGCCCAGGTGTCGCCGCGGTCGGGGTCGCTGACGCGGAAGCTGGCCTGGCCGTACTTCTCCATGACCATGATCTGCCAGGCGAAGCGGAAGCCGGATTCGGTCCAGTGCACATCGCCGGGATAGGCGAAGTGCCGCGCCGGGATGGCGACCTGTAGGAGGACGTAGGCCCCCGCGGCGCCAACCCCGCAGACGCGTGCCGCCGTCCATTGCGGCGCGGCGGGCAGGGGCGCGGGTGCAGGGCGCGGCTGTTGCCAGCGGCGCGGCCAGTCGGGCGCGAAGAAGATCGGTGTCAGCAGCATCATGATCCACGGGAACATCCCGATCGGGAACAGCCAGGCCGTAAGCACGTGGAACACGATGACTGCGCCGTACGCGGCGGCGCGCGTGTGGCGCCAGAGCAGCAGCGGCACGATGGACAGGTCGAAGAGCAAGCCCGCATAGCTGAACGCATAGGCGACCCACGCCTGCTCGAAGAGCGCGCCGACGACCGGCGTGTCGACGTTGGCGCCGAGCCAGATGCGCAGCGGCTGTGCCGCCAGCAGCCAATCCGGATTGAGCTTCGCCACCGCGCCGAAGACGTAGACCACGCCGAGCTGGAAGCGCAGGATCCAGATGCTCCACGCCGGCGCCGTCGTGCTGCGGTGTACGGCGCCGCGCCAGACGTCGAGCGAGTACGCGCGGTGGGCGGGCACGAAGACGAGCAGGAAGCTGAGCAGCGTCACCAGATGGTAGTGGTTGAGATAGTTGGTGCGGTCGATCAGGTGCGCGTAGGTGAACCCGATGCAGAACAGCGCCGCGCTGGTGCGATACCACAGCCCGAGCAGCACACAGAGGGCGAGGGCACCGAGCAGCGCGTAGAGCAGGTACATGCCGCCGGACGGCAGCGGCGCGAGCCAGCTCAGGCCGGGGTAGGGGAAGAACACGTGCGGTACGACGAAGAACTGATCGATCCAGCCGTGCGCGAAATAGCGCCCGACGGCGCACAGCATGAGGGCGCCAAAGGCGAGGCGGAACGCCACCAGCGAGGCGATGTCGAGCGGGCGAAAGAGGCGATTCATGAAAGGGTCAGTCGCCGTCGCTGGGATTGAAGCGCAGCGTTGTGCCGAGGACGGCGATGAGATCGATCTCGAGATGGCGCATGACGGTCTTGGTGTGTTGCTGGGCGCGCGCGACCTCCTCGGGGGCGGTCGTGACGGCCACTTCGAGCGGCGCGGGGATCTCGCCCGCGGCGCGCGCGGCGCGAATGAGCGAGCTGGCGATGGCGCCGTCGGTGATGGGGTTGAGCTCGTTGACGACGGCGCTGAAGCCGCCGTGTGTCGCCGGCTGGTCGCCGCCCAGGTAGAGCAGGGCGATGCTCGCCAGGCCGTCGCGCACGTCGGCGAGCCCGCTCTGGCTGCGGTGCGCCGCGATCAGATCGGGCCGCGGCGTCCCGCCCGTGCGCGCCCCGAGCGGCGCCAGCAGCTGCGCGTCGGCGACGTCTTCGCTGAGGAAGATCATGTGGTTCACCAGCTCGTCCACCGCGCTCTTCAGCGTTGCATAGGTGGCGCTGCCCTGGCCCGCCATCACCAGCTCGGCGCTGAAGTTGCCGACGTCGGGTTCCCATGCGTCGCGCAGCTGCCGCACTTGCTCCGCCAGGTTGCCGGCCAACGCCGCAACGTAGGCGCGCCGGCGCGGGTCGGCGCCCAGCGCATCGAGCGCGGTCTCCTCGACGGCGGGATCGAACAGGAGGTACTCGAGGGCGAGCAATCCTTTGACGTTGGCGCCGAGATCCTCGATGTGCGCGGCGGTCAGCGGCTCGGTGCCGTCGATCTCGCGTTCGATGCGGTCGCCGCGGATGGGCGACCAGTCGATCTTCGCGGCGGTGCGGAGCGTGGCGGCGGGGCCGATCTCGAACGCGGCCGTGCGCTTCCACGCCTGCCGCGTCGCGCGCCAGGCCTCCTGCGCGGCGGTCAAGGTGGCGGGGCTCGGCGCATCGCGCAGACCCTCGGCGGCCACCACCAGTGCCGCGGCCCGGTCGGCGAGCTGCCGGTAGGCGGGGACGATGACTTCGGCAGCGAGCTGCTGCAGCATCTCGCGGCGCGGACCCGGACTGCTCCCGCCCGATCCGCCGCCGCATGCGCAGAGGGCGGCGGTGAGGACGAGGGCGCGATGAAGCTTGGTGGGATGGGGCATCATAGGGACTCCAGAAAGCGCAGTAGCGCTTCGCGGTCGGATTTCGGCAGGTTCAGGAAGCGCTCGCGCGCGGCTTCCGCCTCGCCGCCGTGCCAGAGAATCGCCTCGCTGGCACCGCGCGCGCGACCATCGTGCAGCAACAGCTGGTGCCGGTTGACGGTTTCGAGCAGGCCGATCCCCCACAGCGGCGGCGTGCGCCATTCGCGGCCGTCGGCGGCGTAGTCGGGGCGCCCGTCGGCCAGCGCGTCGCCCATGTCGTGCAGCAGCAGGTCGGTGTAGGGGTGAATGGTCTGCCCGGAGAGCTCCGGGAAGCCGAGCAGCTCGCCGGTGACGACCGTGGGCGTATGGCAAGCGGCGCAGCCGAGCGCGGCGAACAACGCTTCGCCGTCGCGGACCGACGTATCGTTGATGTCGCGGCGCGCCGGCACGGCGAGCAGGTGGGTGTAAAACGTCACGAAGTCGAGCTTCTGCTGGTCGACCTCGGGGTCGCCGCCCGACGGCGCGGTGAGGCAGGCGCTCTGCACGGCGGGGCAGTCCGCCTCGGGAAAGAGCGGCGAGGTGACGCCGATATCGCCGAGAAAGGCGCCGGCGTTCTGCTGCTCGAGGGTGGGCTGGTTCGCTTTCCAGCCGAAGCGGCCGACGGCGACTGCCTGGCGGCGGCGATCCCAGACGCGGTTGGCGCGGCCCGAGATGCCGTCGCCGTCGCGGTCGTTCGGATCTTCTGTTTGCAGCAGACTCGCCTCGTCGACGGCGGCGAGGAGGCCGAGCCCGATCAGCGCGGGTGCGACGCGGGGCGAGGTCTGGATGTCGGCTGGCAATGGCCCGTAGGCGAGGTCGGCAAAGCTGAGTTGCGGAACGCGCAGGCTGAACGGCTCGCCGTCGGCGAAGGCGCCGGGTTGCTCGTCGTACGCGACTATCGCGCGACCCTCGGCCGCAACACCGAGGATGGCCTGCGGGCCGAGCTGCCCGCCGTAACTCGGTTCGGCGAGCGGCCCGCCGTCGGCGGCGGTGCCGGGCACGCTGAGGCGAATCAGCATCGACAGCATCGGCTCATCGGCGGTGAGCGGCGGCCGGCCGCGCCCGTCTTTGAAATGGCAGGCGGAGCACGAGCGCGCGTTGAACACCGGGCCGAGACCATCCGACCCCTCCGTCGACGACGGCGCGGTCACCCAGTTGCGGTTGAAGAGCGCGTTGCCGACGAAGAAGTCGGTGCGCAGATCGAGCGCCAGGTTGCGGGCCGGCTGCGCGAACGCGCTCGCGGTGGTGTCGAAGACGGTGGTCTCGCCACCCGACAGCGCATCGGTGGCCGGCCGGCTCGGCCGCGGCGACGGGGTGGCCGCCGGCGTGGCGGTGCTCGACGGCGTCGCGGTCGCCGGCGCGGTGGGCGTGTCGGCCGGCGTCGGCGAGCTGGTCGGTGTGGGCGTCGGGTGGTTGCGGTGGCCGGAGTCGTCGCCGCAGGCCATCAGCACGCAGGCGAGGGGGCCGACGATCAGCGCGCGGCCGCGGCGGCCGCCAAACAGGCGAAGTGACGACCGCACGCTATCCGGTCGTGCTGATGGAGATGCCGAGCGCCTCGGCGCAGGTAGCGATCAGATTGGTTTGCGCGTTGAGCTCGTCGATCGCCGCGGCGATGGCCATGCGACCGGGCGTCGAATCGGGGCCGAGAATGGCCTGGTCGAACGGCGTGGGGATGGCGAACAGCGCGTCGACGGCGGCCTGGATCTGGGCGGATGTCTCGGCGGCGAGGTCGGCGTCGACCGCGGCGACCAGATCGACGATGCCCGGGCCGTCGAGATCGCTGTAGCGACCGAGCCAGAAGTTCTGGATGCCGAGCGCGTCATTGCGGTGGTCAACGTGCGTGTTGTCGGAGAAGCACGAGTGCTCGTCTTCCTGGTCTTTGGTCTCGAACGCCGTCGCCAGGCGCTCGCCGGTGAGCTCGCCGCCGCTAAGTGTGCCCATGCCGGTCAGGATGCGGCGCAAGGCCTCGTCGGTCGCCACCGAGAGCAGCTCGGTGCGGTAGTTGTCTGGGTGGCCGGGCGCCCAGGCGTCTTTCACCTGGTTGAGATCTGCGATCAAGAGATCGGCGGCGAGCAGCAGGTACGTCCCGCGTCGGGTTTGATTGGCGGCGGTGCCGCCGGCGTCCGTCACGTAGTCGGTGAAGGGGCGATTCCCCGGTCCGTCGGCGCTCTCATCCTGCCCCCACAGCAGGAACTCGATCGCGTGCCAGCCCGTGGCGATGTTGGTTTCGCCGCCGGCCTCGTTGGCGTCGACGAGGGTCGCGATGGTGATCTCGGGAAAGTTCACCAGGTCGTTGATGATGCCGGCTTGCGCGTTGCCCTCGACATAGTCGATGTACGCTTCGTCGAGTGGCCAGGCGTTGATGAAGCCTTCCGGGCCGTCTTCGTCGTTGTCGATCGGCCCGCCGTAGAAGCGCGCGGCTTCGGTTTGCAGATAGGTGGGGCGGGCCGCGAACCACGCGTCTTTGGCCGCGGCGAGCGTGCCGGCACTGGGGCTGGCGACGAAAGCCCGAATCGAGGTACGCAAGGCGCCCGCCAGGCGCGCGGCGTCGGCGTAGTTGGCGTACAGCATGTCGGCGTAGTGCCGCACCACGGCGGCGGCAGGTGACAGTCCGTCGTCGCAGCCGTCGAGGGCGCGTCGCACCGCGGCGACCAGCTCGTCGATTTGCGCGGCGCCGTCGCGGTCGCGGTCGAGCGAAGCGCACTCACCCCCGGTGCCGAGCGCAAAGCCGACACCGCGGATCAGCTCGTCGACCGTGACGGTGCGGTTGCCGTCGCAGTCGCCTTCGCAGAGCTGCGCCCGCGCCGCCAGCGGCATCGCCGCGCACAGCGCGATCATGCCGGCCAACCGGGCCCACTGTCCGAGTCTGTCGCGCACGTTCGTTCCTCCCCCGCTCAAAAGCCAAGGTCGAGGTATCGCTTAGTTGAAAATGAAAATCAATACCAGTTGAGTCCGGACGCGACGCGCCGGCCGATTCCAACGTCGTCGAAGCCTCTCGCTGCCGTGCGCGGTGGGTGGTATCGACACCCATGGCGTCGATCGAAATGGCTGCGCGGGCGCCGGGCCGGCCGGCGACGGAGACCGTCGCCTATACCGGGCTGGCGCTGTCGACGCTGTGTTGGGCGGCGGCGTTCATTGCCGGCAAGGTGGCGCTCGCCGAGATGGCGCCGCTGGCGGTGGCGGCCTGGCGCTATGTCGCCGCGACGCTGATGCTGTTGCCGTTTGCCTGGCGCCAGCGCGCCAGCGCCGCGCGCCTGGCGAGCGTCGGCCGGCCGCTGGCGATCATGTGGTTCTGCGGCGGTGTGCTGTATCCCTGGCTGTTCCTTCTCGCGCTGGCCCACACCAGCGCGACGAATACGTCGTTGCTGATCGCGCTCAATCCGGCGCTGACCATCTTGCTGTCGCCGCTGGTGGGCGAGCGGCTCGAGCGCCGGCAGCTCGCCGGCGTGGCGTTGGCGCTCGCCGGCGCGGTGACGGTGATCACGCGCGGCGACCTCGCGCATCTGGAAGGGCTGGCGACGCTCAACCGCGGCGATCTGCTCGCCGTGGCGGCGGCGGCGTGCTGGGCGTGCTTCAATCTCGCCTCGCGCCGCGTCGTGGCGTCGTTGCCGCCGTCGCTGGTCAACTTCGCGATCTACTGCGGCGGTGCGGTGGCGCTGTTCGCCATGGGATGGAGGGAGCATCCGATCGATCAGCTTGGCGCGGCGTCTCCGGGAGCGATCGGCGGCGTGCTGGCCATGGCGCTGCTGTCGTCGGTGCTCGCCGGGCAACTGTTCCTCGTCGGCGTGCGCGCCGTTGGCGTCAACCGCACCGTGGTGTTCGTCTACCTCGTGCCGGCGCTGACGGCCGTGCTGTCGCTGGTGTTGCTGGGCGAGGAATTTCATCTGGCGCAAGCCGCCGGTGGCGCCGCCGTGCTGGCCGGCGTGTACTGGACCACGCGTCGGCGATCCGCTTGATCTCGCCGCGCACCTGCGCGAACATTCGCGCCGCGCCAGGGCGCGGGAGGTGGCGATGACAGCGAGCAGCGCGGCGGTGTCGGCACGGCCGGCGACGTATACGATCCTCGGCCAACAGGTGGAGATGCCAGTGTGCGTGCGCGACGCGTCTTCCGCCGCGGCGACGTTCGCCGTCTCGGCGGCGGCGGCGCGCCGACTGATTCCGAGCGACCGCCTCGAGTTGCCGGAGCTGTGGCCCGGCCAGGCGTTGTGCAGCCTGGCGGCGATCCAATACCGCGACAACGACCTCGGTCAGTACAACGAGGTCTCGATCGCCTTCTTCGTGCGCGAGCGCGGCGCGCCGCGCGGCCTGCCCTACGTCGGCCTGGTGCGCGACTTTGTGCGCGGGCAGGTGGCGACCTACATCCACCGCCTGCCGGTCGACGGCCGCTTCACCTGCGAGGCCGGGCGCGGCATCTGGGGCTTTCCGAAAACCGTCGAAGAGATCGAGATCTCGCGCTCCGGCGCGCGCAGCACCTGTCGGCTGGTGGCCGACGGCGAGCATGCCCTGACGTTGTCCCTGCCGTGCGGCGGGACGCGCCGCCTGCCCGACGCGCCGATGACGACCTACACGTTCATCGACGGCGCGCTGCACAAGACCGTCTTCGCCTCGGGCGGAGAGGGGGTTGGTTTTCGGCTCGGCGGCGCCGAGCTGACCCTCGGCCGCCATCCGATCGCGGACGAGCTGCGCAGCCTCGGCCTGCCGAAGCGAGCGCTGATGACGATGTGGATGGAGAAGATGCGCGGCCGCTTCGAGGTGCCCGAGCCGGCGTGAGCGCTCAGAGCAATTCGGCGAGGCGCTCGAGCTGGTCGAGCTCGTTTGCCACCGGTACGAGGATCAGCTCGTCGGTGCCGATGTCGGCGAAGGCGCGCAGCACGTCGCGCACCGCGGCGGGTGACCGGGTGCGCACCTGCCTGACGATCGAGGCCGCGACGTCGGCGCCGAAGTAGGCGTGGTACTGGCTCAGCGCCGCCTGCACGTGCTCGTCGGCGCGCGGGCCGAGCGCGTAGTAGCACCCCATGACGAAGCGCGGCCGGCTGGCGCGGCCCGCCGCTTCCCAGGCGGCTTCCGCGATGCGGTAGGTCTCGCGAATCACCTCCACATTGGGCTCGAAGCTCCACGCCGACAGGCCGTCGGCCCAGCGCGCGACACGCCGCACGGCGTTGGGGAAGATGGCGCCGACGATGATCTCGGGGCCGCCGGGCTGCACCGGCGCCGGTCCGATCGGCGCCGCGCCGGGATACGGCGGCTCGCCGCGCCAGAGCCGGCGCATGAGCGCGACCTGCTCCTCCATCCGCTGGTGGCGCTTGGCGATCGGCACGCCGACGGCGAGGCAATCCTCCTCGCGGCCGCCGATCCCGACACCGAGGGTCAAGCGGCCGCCCGAGAGCACGTCGAGGCTGGCCGACTGCTTGGCCAACACGGCGGCGTGATGCAGCGGCATCACCGCCACGGTCGACACCAGGCGAATGCGCCGTGTCACCGCGGCGGCCGCGGCCATGGACACGATGAGATCGAAGTTGTGGTACGTGATACGCTCGCCGACGGCGAGGCTGGAGAAGGGGCCGGCGTCGGCGCGCCGCGCCCACTCCATCAACAGGTCGCCCCCGGTGCTGGCGATCATCGTCGGCAGTGTGATCCCTACTTTCATTGTCGTCCGCGCCGTCGCCGTCAGTTCCAGTGCAGGGTGCTGCGTGTCGACCAGTACTGCTCGGGCGTCTCGGCCAGCGCCGCGAGCTCGACCGAGGCGCCGGTGTCCCACGCCACCGCGAGCGCGCCGAGATTGGACTTCAGTTGCTCGCTGGTGGCGGCGCCGCTCAGCACCACATCGGCCCAGGGCTGCGCCAGCACGGCCGCCAGGGCGAGCGCATCGACGCTGGTGTGGAGACGCGCCGCCACGGCGTCGAGCACGCGGCGCGGCGCGGCGAAATCGGCGGACGTATTGCGCGTCGTCAAGCGGCCGTTGGCGAGCCCTTCCTTGACGATGATGCCGAGTCCGGCGGCCCGCGCTTCAACGAGTGCCGGCGCGGCCGAGGTCTCGAGCAGATTCCAGGTGACCTGCACGGCGTCGAAGACGGGCGCGGCCGCCGTGGCCGCGAGGGCCAGGCGCAGCGTCTCGCCCTGGCGCGGGCCGCTGAGCGTCAGGCCGATGCGCACGCCCTCGGCGCGCAGGCGCGCCAACGCGTCGAGCACGGCGCGGTCGCGCAGCACGCCGCTGTCGGGCGTGACCGAGTGAATCTGGTAGAGATCGAGGTGCGCGCCCAGCAGGGCGCGGCTCTCGGCGAGCTGGCGCGTCAACACCGGCAACGAGTGATCCTTCACCTCGTGGTGCGCGGCCTCGGTGCGCCAGCCGGCCGTGTACGTGTAGCCCCACTTCGAGCCCACCGCGACGGCATCCGGCGCCACGCCGCGCGCCGTCAGCCAGCCGGCGAGAAACTCCTCGCCGGCGCCGTACGAGCGCGCCGTGTCGAAGTAGCGCACGCCGGCGGCCCAGGCCGCATCGAGTACCGCGTGCGCGCGCTGCCGCATCGCCTCGACGTCGTAGTCGTGTTCGAGATCGGCCGCGTGGCCGATGTTGATGTAGCCGGGCCGCCCCAGGGCCGCGAGGCCGAGGCCGAGGCGCGAGACGGCCAGGCCGGAACGGCCGAGCGCGGTCAGCGGCACGCGCGCGGCAGCGCTCATGCGTCGACGCCCGTCATCGCGGCGCTCACCTGCCACAGCCGGCGCGCGACCGCATCATCGAGCGCCGTGCGCGCCGGGCGGGCCTCGCGCCCGTTGCGGAAGTACTTGCCGCTCACGCCGGCGACGGCAGGCGAGGTGGCGACGTGCAGCGAGGTCGCCGCGCCTTGCTCCGGCGTGCGGAAGAACGGGCGCAACAAGCCGATCAGGCGTTGTGCCCAGGCGCCGTTGTTCTTGCCAAGGCCAGTGGCCACCGCGCCCGGATGCACGGCGTTGACGGTGACGCCGGTGCCGTCGAGACGGCGCGCCAGCTCGCGGGTGAAGAGCAGGTTGGCGAGCTTCGATTGGCCGTAGATGCGCATGGCGCGGTAGCGGCGCGCACCGCCGAGGTCGTCGAAGTCGATGCCGCTCAACTTGTGCGCTTCGGAGGCGACGTTGACGATGCGCGCCGGGGCGCTGGCCTTCAGGCGCTCGAGCAACAGGAGGGTGAGCAGGAAGTAGGCGAGGTGGTTGACGGCAAAGACCGTCTCGATGCCGTCGGCGGTCAGCGAATGGTGCAGGTTGACGACGCCCGCGTTGTTGACCAGCAGGTGCAGCGGCGCACCGGTGGCGAGGAACGCGTCGGCGAGGCGGCGGATCTCGGCTTGCACGGCGAGGTCGGCCAGCAACACGTGTGCGGTCGCGCCCGGGCTCTCGGCGCGGATGGCGGCGGCGGTCTCCTCGCCGCGTCGGGGGTCGCGGCAGACGAGAAACACCGCCGCACCGCGGCGCGCCAGCTCGCGCGCGGTGATGCGCCCGATGCCCGAGCTGGCCCCGGTGACCATGGCGGTTTTGCCCGTCAGGTCCGCCGCCGGGGCGCTCATGCCGCAGCTCTCATGCCGCATGGCTACCGGCTCGGCGGCGACCTGGCAAGCCGTGTGACCCCGCGCGGTGTCTTTGGTAGCGTGCGGGCATGCCGCTCACTCCGGATTCGGTGCTGCTCACCGGCCGCGTCGCCGTGGTGACCGGAGCCGCTGCGGGCATCGGGCGGGCCATCGCCGAGACGCTGGCGCGCTTCGGGGCCGACGTCGCCGTCTGCGACCGCGATGCCGTTCACCTGTCCGACACCGTCCGCGCCATCGAGGCCGCGGGCCGTCGCGCGGTGTCGGCCGTGCTCGACGTGCGCGACGGCGCCCGCGTGTGCGAGCTCTTCGCCGCCGTGACCGCCGCCTTCGGGCGCGTCGACATCCTGGTCAACAACGCCGGCGGCGGATTCGCCGCGCCGTTCCTGGAGGTCACCGAGAAGGGACAAGACGCCCTGGTGCGCGAGAATTTCGGCAGCGTCGCCCACTGCATCCGCGCCGCGGTGCCGCTGATGCCGGCCGGCGGCTCGATCATCAACATCACGTCGATCGAAGCGCACCGCGCCGGGCCTGGCTACGCCGTCTACGCGGCGATGAAGGCCGCCGTGGCCAACCTCACCAAGAGCCTGGCCCTCGAGCTCGGGGCGCGCCACATCCGGGTCAACTGCATCGCGCCCGACGTCATCCCCACCCCCGGCATCGGCAACCCGACGGTGAAGACGCCCCTGCCGTATGCCGGGCATGTCGACGACGTCGCCGGCGCCGCCGTTTTCCTCGCCTCCGACCTGTCGCGCTTCGTCACCGGCGCGACCGTGCATGTCGACGGCGGCAACCGGGCGGCGGCGGGATGGCGGCGCGGGTCAGAGGGCGGGTTCGAGACCTGACGTGACGGCGTGGACTTGAGGGTCTTCATTCGTGGAAAGGGTGAGGTCCGCCGCCGGAAAGGTTGTGGTAGTATGCGATTCCAAGCTAGATTGGTTGGACTTCAAGGAACTTTAAGGAGCGGCGGATGACGACTGTGTTGAAACCGGTTCGAGGCGGCCAGGCGGGTCGCGCCGAGGCTGAGCCCGCGGCGGCGCCCAAAGCCCCGCATCCACTGGCGGGCACGACGATGACCGGCGCGGAGATGATTCTCCAGGTGCTGGCCGACGAGGGGGTCGACACCATCTTCGGTTACAGCGGCGGCGCCATTCTGCCGACCTACGACGCGGTATTCCGCTACAACGAGAGCCATCCGAAGTCCGAGGAGATCCGGCTGATCGTGCCCGCCACCGAGCAGGGCGCCGGATTCATGGCCGCGGGCTACGCCCGTTCGACCGGGCGCGTCGGCGTCTTCCTGGTCACCTCGGGGCCCGGCGCCACCAACACGGTGACCCCCATCCGCGACTGCCAGGCCGATTCGGTGCCGGTGGTGCTGATCTGCGGCCAGGTGCCGCGCGCGGCGATGGGGACGGACGCCTTCCAGGAAGCGCCGATCTTCAACATCATGGCCTCCTGCGCCAAGCACGTCTTTCTGCTCACCGACGAGACCAAGATCGAAGCGACGATCCGCAGCGCCTTCGACATCGCGCGCAGCGGCCGTCCGGGCCCGGTCGTCATCGACGTGCCGAAGGACGTCCAGCTCGCGCAGGGCGTCTTCCGCGGCGAGGGTCTGCTGCCGCTGCGCGGCTACGAAGAGCGGCTGCACACGCTCAACCAGGTGACGATGTCGCCGGCCGACACCGAAGGCTTCTATCGCCTGCTCGCCGCCTGCGAGCGGCCGTTGCTCTACGTCGGCGGTGGCGTCAACAACAGCAACGCCGCCGGCGAGCTGCGCGCCTTCGCGTCGCGGCTCGGCATTCCGGTGGTCACGACGCTGATGGGCATCGGCGCCTTCGACACCACCAGCGAGCTGTCGCTGCACATGCTCGGCATGCACGGCACGGCTTACGCGAACTACGCGGTCGAGGATTGCGACTTCCTGTTCGCCATCGGCTCGCGCTTCGACGACCGCGTCGCCGGCAAGGTCAAGGAATTCGCCCCCGGCGCCAAGATCGCGCACCTCGACGTCGACGCGTCGGAGATCTCCAAGGTCAAGCATGTCGACTGGGCCTATGTCTGCGACGCCAAGCGCGGGCTGCAACAGTTGCTCGACGCGGGGACGGGGTTCAAGAAGGACTTCAGTCGCTGGCGCGCGCACGTGCAGGATCTCAAGGCCCGCCACGCGCTCAACTACGATCGCGAGTCGGGGCAGATCCGCTCGGAGTACGTGCTGGCGACGCTGAACGAGATCACGCGCGGCGAGTGCATCGTCACCACCGGCGTCGGCCAGCACCAGATGTGGGCGGCGCAGTACCTGGACTTCGCCCATGCGCGCTCGTTTCTCACCTCGGGCAGCATGGGGACGATGGGCTTCGGCCTGCCCGCGGCGATCGGCGCGCAGGTCGCCAACCCCGGCAAGCTGGTCATCGACGTCGATGGCGACGGCAGCATCCGCATGAACCTCGGCGAACTCGAGACCCTGACGACGTACGACATCCCGGTCAAGGTGCTGCTGCTCAACAACCTCGGCGACGGCATGGTGCGGCAGTGGCAGGACCTCTTCTACGCCAACCGCTACTCGGGAACCGACAAGACGCTGCACAAGAAGGACTTCATCAAGGCCGTCGAGGCGGATGGTTTTGGCTTTGCCAAGCGGGTGACAGTCCTCGGCGACGTGCGGCCCAGCCTCGAGGAGTTCGTGCGCTTCTCCGGCCCGGCGTTCCTCGAAGTCATGGTCGATCAGAACGCGCACGTCTACCCGATGGTCGGTCCGGGCATGGGCTACAAGGACATGATCACCGGCAAGTGGATCGCCAGCCGCGACGAGCAGAGCGGCGGCACCGACGAGCCGCCCGACTACTTCTAGGATCGGAGCGCGAGCCAGCGGCCTCGGCGCCGCTGGCTCGCTTCCGCACCTCAGTCGGTTACGCCCAGCACCCGCGCGCGTTCCGCCACAGCCACTTCTCCATCACCGCCGGCTCGATCGGCAGGCGCGAAACTCGTCCGCTGTATGGGCCATGATCTCGCGCGCCGGCACGATCGGCGCCCACATGTCGATTCCCGGTATCAGGTCCGCCATCGCTCCCGCCCTCCCGCGCACCTCAGCACGACTGCCCGCCCGCGCGCCACCCGACCGGCGCGCATTGTCCCCACCGCCACCCGTTCGCTACAATGCCGGCATGTTGATCACGATCTCCGGCGAGCCCGGCAGTGGCAAGACGACGGTGGCCAGGCAGTTGGCGCGGCGGCTCGGCGTGCCGCACGTCTATGCCGGCGATCTGTACCGTCAGGAAGCCAAGCAGCGCGGGCTGACGCTCGAGGCCTTCAACAAGCTCTGCGAGGGCGATCACACCATCGACCGCGCCCTCGATGCCGCCATGGCCGCGCGGGCGCGCCAGGGCGACGTCGTGCTCGAAGGCCGTCTGGCGGGCTTCCTCGCCGCCGAGGCCGGGCTGCCGGCGCTGAAGGTCTGGCTCACTGCCGGCGACGAGGTGCGGGCGCGCCGCGTGGCGGAGCGCGAGGACGGCGATTGGCGCCACGTGCTGCAGGTCAACGAGGATCGCCACCGCTCCGATGCGCGGCGCTACCGTCAGATCTACGGCTACGATCTGGCCGACACGAGTGTGTACGACCTCGTGCTGGCGACCGACGACCAGACCCCCGAAGGGCTGGTCGAGCAGCTGGTGGCGCGGGCGCGGGCGTCGTTCGGCGGCGCCGAGCGGCCGGCATGACGCGCGCCCAGGATATCGTCGAGAAAGTCCGCGCCTACCACAGCGGCGCCGACCTGGCGCTGGTCCGCCGTGCCTACGATTTCTCCGAGCGCGTGCACAAAGGGCAGCGCCGCCAATCGGGCGATCCCTACCTGGTGCACCCGGTCGGCGTCGCCAGCATCATCGCCGAGCTGAAGCTCGACGTGCCGAGCGTGGTCACCGGGCTCTTGCACGACACGGTCGAGGACACGCTGACGACCCTCGAGCAGATCGAGGAGGAATTCGGCGAGGAGATCGCCCAGCTGGTCGACGGGGTGACCAAGATCAGCCAGATCAATTTCACCAGCCGCGAGGAGAAGCAGGCCGAGAACTTTCGCAAGATGCTGCTGGCCATGGCGCGCGACATCCGCGTCATCCTGGTCAAGCTCGCCGACCGCACCGACAACATGCGCACGCTCGACCACCTGGCGCCGGACCGCCAGCGCGACATCGCCCAGGAGACGCTCGACATCTACGCGCCGCTGGCGCACCGCCTCGGCATCTACTGGTTGAAGAACGAGCTCGAGGACAACGCCCTGCGCTTCCTGCGCCCCGAGGTCTACTACCAGCTCAAGCGCAACGTGGCGAAGAAGAAGACCGAGCGCGAGCGCTACATTCGCGAGTTCATGGGCGTGGTGCAGAAGAAGCTGAACGAGGCCGGCATCGAAGGTCAGGTCGCCGGGCGGCCGAAGCACTTCTACTCGATCTACGAGAAGATGCAGCGCGAGGATTTGCTCTACGACGAGATCTACGACCTCGTCGCCTTCCGCGTCATCGTCGACACCGTGCAGGAGTGCTACGCGGCGCTCGGCGTCGTGCACGCCAACTGGAAGCCGATCTCGTCGCGCTTCAAGGACTACATCGCGCTGCCGAAGAACAACATGTACCAGTCGCTGCACACCACCGTCATCGGACCGTACGGCGAGCGCGTCGAAGTGCAGATCCGCACCCACGAGATGCACCGCGTGGCGGAGTTCGGCATCGCCGCGCACTGGAAGTACAAGGGCGGCGAGTCGGTCGGCAGCGCCGATGCGCAGCGCTTCGCCTGGCTGCGCCAGCTGCTCGAGTGGCAGCAGAACGTCTCCGACCCGCAGGAGTTCCTCGGCTCCGTGAAAGAAGACCTCTTCAGCGACGAGGTCTTCGTCTTCACGCCCAAGGGCGACGTGCTCAACTTCCCCGAGGGCGCCTCGGTGATCGACTTCGCCTATCGCATCCACTCCGAGGTCGGCCATCACTGCGCCGGCGCGCGCGTCAACGGGCGCCTGGTGCCGCTGCGCTACCGGCTGCGCAACGGCGACACCATCGAGATCGTCACCACCACGGGGCAGACGCCGAGCAAGGACTGGCTCAACTACGTCAAGACCAGCCGCGCCAAGGCGCGCATCCGCAACTGGCTCAAGTTCCAGCAGCGCAGCCGCAGCCTGGCGGTCGGGCGCGAGATCCTCGAACGCGATCTGACGCGCCACCGGCTCGACTTCAAGCGCCTGCAGCGCGAGGGGCGTTTGCAGGAAGTCGCCGAGGCGCTGTCGGTGAAGGACGAGGAGACGCTGCTCGCCAGCGTCGGCTACGGCAAGATCACCACCCAGCAGGTCCTGGCGCGCCTGCTGCCGCCGGAGCAGATCGAGCAGCGCGCGGCGCGCGAGGAAGGGGCGCTGCGCAAGCTCATCCGCCGCATGGCCGGCGGCCCGGCCGGCGTGCGGGTCAGCGGCGTGGAGGACGTCCTGGTGCGCTTCGGCCGCTGTTGCGACCCGCTGCCCGGCGAGCGCATTCTCGGCTTCATCACCCGCGGCCGCGGCGTCACCGTCCACACCCTCGATTGCCCGCGCGTGCTGGAGAGCGATCCGGAGCGCCGCGTCGAAGTGGTGTGGGAGACCGGCGCCAACGGCATGCGCCCGGTCAACCTCGAGGTGGTGTGTCTGGATCAGCCCGGTATGCTCGCGTCGATCACCAAGGCGATCGGCAACGCCGGCGTCAACATCAGCAAGGCGCAGGTCCAGATCACGCCCGAGAAGCAGGCGCTCAACAGCTTCGAAGTCATGGTCGGCACCGCCGACCAGCTCAACAAGGTCATCCGCGCCATCGGCAAGTTGCGCGGCATCATTCGCGTCAGCCGGCCGCGCACCTGATCGTCGGGCCCGGCAGCGGCGTACGAAGCGGAGGAAGACGATGGCAAACGACAACCCAGTGGCCGAGCAGCTGCGCGCGCGCGTGGCGTCGCGCTTCGAGCAGGTCACCGGCGATTTGCAGAAGCGGCTGGAGGCGTTGCAGCGCGAGGTCGCCGACCTGCGCGCGGCGCGCGGCTCCGTGCACTTCGAAGTCGACGGGGTCGGCGCGGCGTACCTCAACCTCGCCGACGGCCGCATGCTGGTGGAAGACGTCCCGCTCGACGCCCCGTTCATGGCGGTGGTGCTCAGCGAGCCCGACTGGCGGCGTTTCGCCGATGGGACGGTGAGCAGTGGATTGCTCGGCGGACCCGCCGGCGAGCGCCCGCTCGGGCAGAGCCGCATCCAGCGCGTGCGGGCGATCAAGGGCGTCGTGCGCTTCGTGCTGACCGGCCTCGCCGACGGCGACTGGACGGTCACCACCTACTTCGGCGAGGTCGCCCGCCCGAGCGCGCCGCAGACCACCATCACGGTCGCCGCCGACGTCGCCGAGAAGCTCCAGCGCGGCGAGCTCAACCCGCAGATGGCCTTCATGCAGGGCCAGGTGCGCATGGAAGGCGACGCCGGCCTGGCGATGCAAATCGGCATGGCGCTGATGATGTGACTACCTGTGCCTCAGCCGCAGCCTCTGCCTCAGCCTCTCAGGAAATCAGGCAGAGGCCGAGGCGGAGGGGGCACGAATTTCGCGAATCCTTCATCCCCCGATCACCCGCTCGTAACATCGGGCGGTTACGATCGGGAGGCATGGAGAAGACCCCGATAGCGGAACTGGCCCGCGAGTGCGGGCAACCCGCGCTGTCGGTCGAGCTGGCGCAGAGCGCGGCCGATGTGCTGGCGGTGCAGCGGCTGCGCTACGAAGTGTTCGCCGGCGAGATGGGGGCGCGGCTGAGCGGTGCGACGCCCGGCCTCGACAGCGACCGGTTCGACGACTTCTGCGATCATCTGCTGGTGCGCGAGACGGCGACGCGGCGCGTGGTCGGCACGTACCGCATGCTGCCTGCCGTGCGCGCGCAGCTCACCGGTGGGTTCTACTGCGCCGGCGAGTTCGACATCGGCCGACTGACGGCGCTGGGCGAGCACGTGGTCGAGATCGGCCGCGGCTGCGTGCATCCGGACTACCGCAGCGGCCTGGCCATTTCACTCCTGTGGTCGGGGCTCTTCCGCTACATTCTGCGCGGCGGCTTCACCCACGCGATCGGCTGTGCGAGCGTCGAAACTCGCGACGGCGGGCATATCGCCGCCAGTGTCTGTCGCCGGCTGTTGCAGCGCTTTCTGGCTGCGCCAGAGTGGCGCGTCTTTCCGCGCCGCGCCTTCGCGCTCGAGGGGTGGCAGGACATTCCCGATGCCCCGGTGCCGCCGCTCCTCAAGGGCTATCTGCGGCTCGGGGCGCGGGTGTGCGGCGACCCGGCGTGGGACAGCGATTTCAAGACCGCCGACCTGCTGGTGATCCTGCCGATCGAGGGAATGAATCCGCGTTATGTCGACCGATTGCTCCGCGGCGCTTGAGACCGCACTGCCGGCGCGCGACGACGCGCTGACCGCGCCGCCGCTGCGCGCGTGGCGCCTGGCGCGCGGCGTGGCGCACATCCTGGCCATGTGGTTGGCGGCGCTGCTGCTGGCGCCGCGCCTGCGCGGTGCCGGGCAGCGCAAGCTGGTGCATCGCTGTGCGGCGCGGCTGCTCGACATCCTCGGCGTACAGGTCACCGTGCGCGGCGAGATCCCGCCGCCCGCGCAACCGCTGCTGCTGGTCGCCAACCACGTCTCCTGGCTCGACACCTACGCCATTCACACCGTCAGCGCGGCCCGTTTCGTCGCCAAGGCGGAGGTGCGCGATTGGCCCATCATCGGCACCGTCGCCGCGCGCTTCGGCACCTTCTTCATTCGGCGCGGCAGCTGTCGCGCGGCGTACCACACCAAGCAGGCCCTGGCGGGCGCGCTGCGCGCCGGTGGCGTCGTCGCGGCCTTTCCGGAGGGTACGACCACCGACGGCCGCGCCGTGGGGCGGTTCTATCCGGCGTTGTTGCAAGCCGCGATCGATGCCGGCGTGCCGGTGCAGCCGGTGGCCATCCGCTACCGCACGGCGGCCGGCGCGCGCAGCGATGCCGCGGTCTTCATCGACGACATGACGATTGCCGAGTCCGTCCGCCGCCTGCTCCGCACCCCAGCACTGGTGGCCGAGGTGGCGTTCTGCCGGCCGCTCGATCCCGGTGGGCTCACCCGCCGCGATCTGGCCAACGCGGCGCGTCATTCCGTCGCCCAGGCGCTGTTGGGCCTATGAAATATTCAGCGCTTCACCGTCTGCGTTTCTAACCTGTCCCGGCAGCAGCTGGCGACTGGCGCTGCAAAACCAAACCGAGCGCGAACCGACTAGGGAATTTCCCTAATTCGGGGCGCCGGATTTTGTTGCCCCGCCCTGTGGTCTGCGCTTCAAAGTTGTGATAGGCGCTGTCTTGCGTGGGCGGGAAAAGCCCCACGCGCATGTCCGGGGTCGGCTAGAGGGGGCGATACCGCGATGTTGCTGGAGCGGTTGGCCGCACGGCTGGGCTGAGGTGAGGTGGATGCGGATGCGGGCGGGTATGAGGGGCTCGGCTGAACGCGAACAGGTCTTCATCATCGGCGGGAACAGCCCGCTCTCGGCTGGCGTTGACTCGCGTCGGCGCACCCTTTCTGTTATCCAGCGCCCGGTTCAAAGCAGTGAACCGATGAAGCGGAGGCGAACATCTTGAGAACGGTCATTCTTAGCGCGGGGCAGGGTCGCCGACTGTTGCCGTACACGGCAGAGCTGCCGAAGTGTCTGCTACCGGTGAACGGCAAGCCACTGATCGAGTGGCAGCTGGAGGCGCTCGCGGCCAACGGCATCCGCGACGTGTCCGTCGTCGTCGGGTTCGGGGCGGACAAGGTCAGAGAGGTCGTGGCCGAGTCGCCGGTGGTGAACGTGGAGACGATCTACAATCCACTGTTCGCTGAAGCCGACAACTTGATCAGTTGTTGGATGGCGCGCGAGGTGATGGACGATCCCTTCGTGTTGCTGAATGGCGATACGCTGTTCCATCCGCGTGTGCTGGGCGCGTTGCTGGCGCGGCAGCCGGCGCCGGTCAGCGTGGCGGTCAGCCACAAGTCGGCGTACGACGCCGACGACATGAAGGTCTATCTCGAGGGCAGCACCTTGCTGCGCGTCGGCAAGGACCTGCCGCGCGACCTCGGCAACGGCGAGTCGATCGGTATGCTGGCGTTCGACGAATGCGGCGCGGCGTTGTTCCGCGACGCGCTCGACGAGGCCGCGCGGTCACCGGGAGCGCACCGCCGCTGGTACTTGTCGGTGATCAACACGCTGGCCGAGCGCCAAGTGGTCGGCGCCGTGCCAGTCGGTGCCGACGATTGGGCGGAGGTCGACTTCGTCCAGGATCTGCACAAGGCGCAGGGATTGGTCGCCAGCTGGCACGGCATCAACCGTCCGGCGGATCTCTCGCGCGCCGGACTCGACGCGCCGCGCCGGCGGCGCAGCGGCACCGGGGGGGTGCCCGCACTCGCCGCTGGCGGCTGTGTTCTGTTGGTGGAGTGGGGGGGCCTGCCACCGCACTCCAGCGTCACCGCGCTAGCAGCGCGTTGGCGTGCGCCAGGTCGCTCGGCTTGTCGACGTCGACGGCGGCCTCGGCATACGGGACGAGCACCACCCGGGCTTGCGCGCCGATCCGGTCGGAGGCCAGGCGCATCACCTCGGCGAGCGTCAGGCGGCCGAGCAGGAAGCGCACGACGGCGCCGAGGCCGAGGGCGCGGATCATGCGCCAGGGCCGCTTGCGCTCCTGTTCGATCGCGCGCCATGCCGCCGGCGCCCGGCTGGCCGCGGGGGTGAGCAGGGCGAAGAGATTGCACCCGCAATAGGCGCCGTCGCGGAAGCGCAGGAAGGTGCGCTTCGACTCGGGAAACGCCCCCTTCACCAGGGCGCCGTCGACGAGCCCGAGCGCCACGTCACCGCCGCTGGCCAACGCCGCGGCGCAGAAGTAGTCGATGACCTCCGGCCGCAGCAGCGGATGGTCGGCGGTCGTCACCAGCAACGGCGCCCAGCCGCTCAGGCGCTCGGTGGCGTCGAGCACGCTGGTGCTCGGCGTGTCGCGGCCGTCGAGCTGCGCGATGCGCCCGCTGGCGAGCAGGGCGCCGAGCTCCGCGTCGCTGGCCAGCGCGGGCGCGGGCAAGCCGCTGACGACGATCGAGCCGACATGGCGCGCCGCGCCGAGCGCGCGCACGACGCGCAGCAGCATGGCTTCCCCGGCGACGGGGATCAGGGCCTTGTGCGGCGCGCCGACCGCGCGCGCCAGCGCGTCGCCGCCCGGCCGCTCGCCGGCGAGCACGAGTGCGGTGAATCGCGTGACCGTGGCGCTGCGCTGAGGTCCGGTGTCTGGAGTCATGGCATGGGACAAACCCCAATCGGAATCGGGGTCGGAATCGCTATCGGAATCGAGGAGCAAACGAGATGAGTTTCGGGCATGACCGACGTGAAGTCTACCGGGGGGCGCATGGTTGTGCGATCCGCGAGGATCGGGCGGAGCACCCCGCGGCAGAAATCGATTCCGATGCCGATACCGACTCCGACCCCGGAGGAAGAGGCAGGACCGAGACGGCGTCAGACCAGCGCCCGCTCGTACATGCGATAGCGCTTGTACACGCGGGCGCCGAGGCGGTCGAGCATGTGGCGCATCGGGCGGTTGTCCTCGAGGATCCACGACAGCTCGACGCGGTCGATGCCGCGCGCCAGCACCGGCAGGCGCACCGCCTCGACGAGCGAGAACGCCAGCGCCATGCCGAGCGCGCTGCGCTGATACGCTTTGCGCACGCCCATCAACGGCACGCGGGCGCTGCGCGGGCCGACGGTCTTCATGCGCCACAACAGTCGCGCCCAGCCGAGCGGCAACAGGCGGCCGTGGAGATCGCGGATGATGCCGTTCAGATTCGGCACCGTGACGATCATCGCAGCCGGTACGCCGTCCACCTCGGCGATCTGCACGAAGTCGTTCGGCACGAAGAGCTTCAGGTTCTGGCCGAGCGTTTCGAACTCCGCGTCCGTGAATGGCACGTAGCTCCAGTTGTCGTACCACGCGTCGTTGAAAATCGAGCGGATCGTCGCCAGGTCCTCGCTCAACCGCGCCCAGCTCAGCGGCCGCACGGTGATCTTGGCGCGTCCGGCCTTGGCCACCACGGCGTCCATCACCGACGGCAGGGGCTGCTGCGCATCGAGCAGGTAGGCGACCAGGTCCTTGGCCTTGGCATAGCCGTGCGCCTGCATTTGCGGGTCGTAGTAGCGCTGGCCGTGGCCCATCATGAACATCGGCGGCGTGTCGAACCCGTCGACCAGGAGGCCGCACTCATCGTTGACCGACAGGTTGAACGGCCCGAGAATGCGCCGCATGCCGCGGCCGCGCAGCCACGCCTCGGCGGTGCCGAGCAGCGCCGCGAACACCTCCGCGTCGTCGATCCCTTCGAGGAATCCGAAGAAACCGGTGGCATCGCGATGGCGTTCGAGATGCAGCCGATCGATCTGGGCGCTGATGCGGCCGACCAGGCGCTCGCCGCGGTAGGCGACCCAGAAGCGCACCTCGGCGTGGGCGAAGTACGGGTTGCGCCGCGACAGGTGCTGGCGGCGCTCGAGTAGCAACGGCGGCACCCAGTTGGGATCGGCCGCATAGATGCGCCGCGGCACGCGCAGGAACTGCATGCGCTCGCGGCCGCCGTCGGCGGGGACGACGCGCACCGCGGCCGTGGCTCCCTCTGCGACGCGGCGCGCCGGCGAAGTTTCGGGGGACGGGTGCGAGCGCATCGGCGGAGGCGGACATTATTCAGCCACCCGTGGCGGGTCAAGGGCGCGCGCGGTATCTCTCCGCCAGCGATGTTGGTACACAGATCTCTCACGGGGCCTCCATGCGGTTGATGCTGGTGTTCGTTCGCGCCTACCCCCGCCAAACGGCGGTCGTGCTGGTGTGTCTGCTGCTCGCCGGGCTGGCCGAGGCGGTTGGGGTTTCCAGCTTGCTGCCGCTTCTGGGCTTGGCGGCCAGCGGCGGCGGGGGCGGTACGATGGCCGGCGGGGCGGGATCGCGGCTGGAGCACGCCCTGCTCGGCGGCGTGCGCGCCGTCGGGTTGGAGCCGAGCATCGGCCTGTTGACCGCGATGATCGTCGCCGGCGTGACGGTCAAGGCGGCGCTGGTGATGCTGGCCGACAAGCATGTCGGCTACACCGTCGCGCGCATCGCCACCGACCTGCGCTTGAGCCTGATTCGCGCGCTGCTGCGCACGCGCTGGGAGTACTACGTGCACCAGCCGCTCGGCAGCTTCGCCAACGCGGTGGCGGCCGAGGCGCGCCAGGCGTCGGAGGCCTACCTGCGCGCGGCGACGATCCTGGCGATGCTGGTCGAGGCCGGCGCCTACGTCGCGGTGGCGTGCCTGGTGTCCGGGCAGGCGACGCTCGCGGCCCTCGCCGGCGGCGTGATCATCGTCGCGGCGTTGAACGGTCTGGTGCGCACGGCGCGGCGCGCCGGCGCGCGCCAAACGCGGCTCGCCAAGGTGCTGGTCGGCCGGCTCACCGACGTGCTGCAGTCGGTCAAGCCGCTCAAGGCCATGGGCCGCGAGCCGTTCGTCGGCCCGCTGCTCGAGCACGAGACCTTTCGCCTCAACCGCGCGGTCGAGCGCGAGGTGCTCAGCAAGGCGGCCATGCGCGCGCTGCAGGAGCCGCTGATCATCGCCTTCCTCGGCATCGGGTTGTACTTCGCGCTCACCTGGTTGGCGCTGCCGCTGGCGGCGGTGATCATGATGGCGTTGCTCTGTGCCTCGATCATCTCCGGCCTCGGCAAGGCGCAAAAGGAGTTCCAGCGCATGGCCGCCTGCGAGAGCTCCTTCTGGTCTTTGCGCGCCATGATCGATCACGCCGAAGCGGCCTGCGAGGCATCGACGGGCGAGCGGACCCCGGCGCTGCGCAGCGAGATCGCGCTGCGCGAGGTGACGTTTGCCTACGCCGAGGAGCCGGTGCTGCAGCAGGCGTCACTGGTCATCGTCGCGGGCCAGCTGACCACCATCGTCGGCCCGTCGGGGTCGGGCAAGACCACCGTGGCCGATCTGATCACCGGGTTGATCGAGCCCCAGCAGGGCGTGGTGCTGGTTGACGGCGTGGCGCTGCGCGAGGTCGATATGCGGCAGTGGCGATCGCGCATCGGCTACGTGCCGCAGGAAACCGTGCTGCTGCACGAGAGCGTCCGCATCAACGTCACGCTCGGCGATCCCGACCTCACCGCCGCCGACGTCGAGGCGGCGCTGCGCCAGGCGGGGGCGTGGGAGTTCGTCGCCGCGCTGCCCGAGGGCATGGAGGCGGTGGTCGGCGAACGCGGTCTGGGCATCTCGGGCGGGCAGCGCCAGCGCGTCGCCCTGGCCCGCGCCCTGGTCCGCCGCCCGTCGCTGCTCATTCTCGACGAGGCTACGGCGGCGCTCGATCCCGCCACCGAAGCCGGTATCTGTCAGGTCCTGCAGACCCTGCGCGACGCGGTGACGATTCTGGCGATCTGTCACCAGGGCCCGCTGATCGACGCCGCCGATCGCGTCTACCGCGTCGGCGGGGGGCGCATCACCGAGGTGCCGCCGCGCGATCCGGCGTCGGCAGCGGCAACGGGTTGAGATACGTCGCGGCGACCGTGCCGCGCCCGCGCGGCGCCAGCGCCGCGCCGCCGTCGGCCGCCGGTGTCAGATCGCACGCCGCGTCGGCCCACAGGCGCTGCGGCTTCGATTTGAAGGACAGCAAGAGCCGGAAGGGCTGCGGCACGATGTCGAGCGGGTTGGCCTGCAGCAGCAGCTGCGCGGGGCGGATGTCGGCGCTGAGCGCCGCGTCGCGCCATTGCAGGCGATCGGGCAGGGGATAGGCCTCGTCGCCCGCCGCGCGCGCCGCGCCGAGCGCGAGATCGATGGCCTGGCTCTGATGGACGAGCGCGCCGCCGCGCGTCACCGCCGCCCAGCGCCGCCGCGCGCCGGCCGGCGTGACCAGCTCGGTGGCATAGAGCGCGACGTCGCCGTCGCGGCAGAAGACCTCGAGGCGGCGCTGCGTCAGGCCGGGCTCGCTGCCGTTCATCCACGTATGCGTCAGGGCGATCGTGCCGCGCACCGGCAGTGGCGCCGCCATGCCCTGCAACCAGATCGTGCCCTCGACGGGCGCGGGCATCTGCACGACGTCGAAGAACGGCTCACCGTTGCTGGCGCCGTCCGGCCACACGGCCGCGCCGCTGACCGGAAACTGCAACAGGACCTTCACCCCGCTCTTGTCGCTGTCGAGCGCGAACTGCCGCACCGGCGCATGCAGATCGAGCGCGCTGGAGGCGACCTTCATCGACAACCCGTCCGGGCTCAGGGTCCACTTCGCGCGCTGGCGGCCGTAGCGAAACGGCACCGCCCGCCCGTCGGGCAGCAGCAGGTGCCCCATGCCGACCCCGTAGTGCGGGCTCGGTCCCTCGTTGGTGATGAGAAAACGCGCCAGCAGGCTGTGCCCCGATTCGAAGCGCGCCGTGAGATCCCAGTACTCCGTCGCCGCGGCGGCCGACAGCAGCCGCGCCGCCGGATCGCCGCGCGGCCGTTCGACCGGCGGCGCCTGCGCCGCCCCGGCTGCCACCTGCGCAACGGCGAAGGCGAGCATCCAGAAACGCACGTGCCGCAGAACGCGATTTCGCCGGCCGATCATGCCGGCGCCCGACCTGTTTGGGCTGGCCGCCGGGAATGGGACGCAGGAATGGGAATCGGACGCATCGATCTCTTCAGGTTCCAGAACCAGACGCTTGCAACCGGCCGCTGTGCGCCGGTCTGCCGAGCTATGGCATCCGGCACCGCTTCTTGCTACCTCATCCATGATTCGCTGCGGTTGTCCACCCGCGTGGGCGGGGCGGAAGGATTCCACATTTCGATGAGCTGCCAGAGGCGGAGACCCGCCGAGCCGTCGACCTCGATGCGGAGGGCTTTATGGGTGCGATAGCCGTTCCTCGAGCGGTCGCCAGAGTGCTCAACGGGCGCGACGCGCGCCCGCCCGGCTTCCGCCAGCGGCCCGAGCGCATCGTGCTGCCCGTGCGCCCGGGCGTCGCGGCGAGCGACAAGCCGCCGGTGCGCATCTTCGTCGGCACCGAGCGCGAACAGGACCGCGCCGAGCGTGTGTTCATCTTCTCCATCGAGCAGGTGCGCGATCCGGCGCGGGTCTACGAGATCTACCTGATGAAGGAGATCGCCGACTTCGACCGCTCGCGCTGGCTGACCGGTTTCACCAACTACCGCTTCGCCATTCCGCACTGGGCTGGCGCCAGCGGGCGCGCGATCTACAACGACGTCGACCAGATCTACCTGGCCGACCCGGCCGAGATGTTCGACCTCGACATGGACGGCCACGGCTTTCTGTCGATCACGGCGCGCGACACCTCGGTGATGCTGATCGATTGCGCCCAAATGGCCGCCATCTGGCCGCTCGACGCGGTGCGGCACGAGCGCCGCAAGCGCATCGAGGAACGGGCCCGCGCGGTCCCCGCTCTGTGGGGGCCGCTGGCGCGCGAGTGGAACGCGCGCGACGAGGAGTACGTCGCCGGGCGTTCGAAGGTGCTGCACTACACGACCATTCACACCCAGCCGTGGCAGCCGTTTCCGTATCGCTTCGTGTACCAGCACAACGCGGTCGGCTACGTCTGGACGGACCTCGAGCGCGCCGCTGACCGGGCCCATTTTCAGGTCTTCAATGCGGACCGCCCCAGCGCCCAGTACGAAGCCCGGATGGAGGCATTGCGCGCCGAAGCCAGCGCCGGGGCGCGGCGCGCCACCGCCACGGCGGAGCCCGAGGGGCTCGAGTTGCTGCTCGCCGCGGCGGGCGCGGCGACCGTCCTCGACGTGCGGATGGGTCTCGGCGGCGAGCCCGACGCGCATATCGCCGCGCGCGGCCGGACGGTGACGCGCTTCGATCCGGCCGCGACACCGTTCGCCGGCCTCGCCGAGCAGGGGGTCGACGCCGTCGTCTGCGCGGCGGGGCTGCCGTACCTGCCGATCGAGGACACGCCCTGGGTCGTCGCGTCGCTGTTCCGCGCCGCACGGCGCTGCGTCTACGTGCGCGTGCGCGCCGGCGGGCACGACGCTCCCATCGACGCCAACGCGCTGCCCGGGACGTGGCGCGAGCCGACGTGGTGGGAAGCGCAAATGGCCGCGGCGGGCGCGCGCTACCCCGACGTGCGCTGGAAGCTGGTCGTGCACCATGCCGGCGCCTTCGGCCGTCTGGTGACCACCGTGCGCGAGGGCGGCCGGCGCACCGACGGGCAGCCGCCGGCGGTGTGGGTGCTGGCTGACGACAAGGCCGGCCATACGACGCAGTCGACCGGGTTGGCCGAGGCGTTGGGCTGGCCCTACGAGGTCAAGACGCTGCGGTTCAACGGCCTCGATCGGCTCAGCAATCGCGTGCTCGGTGCCACGCTGATCAGTCTCGATCGGCGCCGTTCGGCGGCGCTGGCGGCGCCGTGGCCCGATCTGGTCATCTCGACCGGCCGGCGCGCGGCGCCGGTGGCGCGCTGGATTGCGCGCCAGAGCGGTGGCCGCGCCCGCCTGGTGCACATCGGCCGCAAGGGCGGCGACGTGGCCGACGTCTTCGATCTGGTCATCAGCTGCGCCCACTTCCGCAAGCCGATGCACCCACGCCGCATCGAGACCGTGGCGCCGATCGTCGACGTGACGCCCGAACGCCTCGCCGCCGCGGCCGCGCACTGGCGCGCCCGCTTCGACGACGCCCCGCATCCGCACGTCGCCCTGATCGTCGGCGGCACCTCGGCCATGCACGCGCTCGACGAGGACACCGCGCGGCGCCTCGGGGCGGAGGTGCGCGCGCTGGCCGAAGCGGCCGGCGGCTCGGTGCACGCCATCACCAGCCCGCGCACCGGCGCGAAGGCAACGGCCGCGCTCGAACAAGGCCTCGGTCCCGCCGCGCGCTTGCACCGCTGGCAGAAGGGTGAAGCGGACAATCCGTACCTGGCGTATCTGGCCCTGGCCGACGCGATCGTGGTCACCGGCGAGAGCGAGTCAATGCTCGCCGAGGCGGCGGCGACGGGCAAGCCGCTGTACATCTACCCGTTGCCGGACCGCCCGCGCAGCCTGCGCCGGCGCATGGCCGAGTGGGTCGTCGAGCGGGCCTACGCGCGGCCGCGCAAGGAGAAGGGCACGGTGCGGCCGCAACAGGGCTTGGAGTACGTCTGCGCCCGCCTCATCGAGCGCGGTCTGGTGCGCCCGCGCCGCGACTTGCGCCAACTGCACGAGAACCTGATCGCGCGCGGCGTGGCGCAGCCGTTCGGCGCCCCGTTGGCGATGCGCCCGCAACCGCCGCTGCGCGAAGTGGAAGAGGTCGCCGGTCGGATCCGCGCCATGCTCGGTTTTCCAGCCCGCAACGAGGCGGCTGCCGAGACCAAACAGAAGGTCGCCATCTGACTCTCCCGCCCGCCAACACGTCAGCCGCGCCGCTCGCCACGCTGGTGCTCCTGCGCCACGGCGAGAGTATCTGGAACCGCGACAAGCGCTTCACCGGCTGGACCGATGTCGCGCTGAGCGCCGAGGGGGTCCTGCAGGCAGAGCGCGCCGGGCGGGTCCTGCAGGCCATCGGCTGTCGCTTCGATGTCTGCTTCACCTCGATGTTGGCGCGCGCCACCGACACGCTGCGCCTCACCTTGCAAACGATGGGGTTGAGCGACGTGCCCATCCGCCAGAGCTGGCGGCTCAACGAGCGCCATTACGGCGCGCTGCAGGGCCTGACGCTGTGGCAGGGCGTGCGGCGCTACGGGCCGCGCCGGGTGCTCGGCTGCCAGCGCCGCTTTGCGGTGCCGCCGCCGCTGCTGGAGTTGGCGGACCCGCGCTTTCCCGGGCTCGATCCGCGCTACGCCGACCTGGCGCCGTCGCAGCTGCCGCGCGGCGAGAGCGTGGCGGATACGCAGCGGCGGGTGTTGCCGTGCTGGCACGAAGAGATCGCGCCAGCGCTGCGCGCCGGGCAGTGCGTGCTGGTCGTCTCGCATCGCAACACCCTGCGCGCCCTGCGCAAGCTGCTCGAGGGCGTGGCCGACGCCGACACCCAGAAGCTCAAGGTGCCGACCGGCAAGCCGATCGTCTACGAGCTCGACGCCGCGCTGCGCCCGCTGCGCGTGTATTTCCCCGGCGCCGATCCGGCGGCGGACGCCGCGCCGGGAGCGCGCGCCGCGGAGCGGTCGTGAGCGCGCCGGCACCGCGCGTGTGGGTGCTGCTCGGCAAGGGCGCCGGCGGCAACGGGCAGATGAAGAGCCTGGCCGAGGCCCTGGGGTGGCCCTGCGAGGTCAAGCAGCTGCAGTACAACCGCTTCAATCGCCTTCCCAACCTGTTGCTCGGCGCCTCGCTGCTCAGCCTCGACCGGCCGCGCTCGAGCCCGCTGACGCCGCCATGGCCCGATCTGGTCATCGCCGGCTCGCGCCGCAGCGCGCCGGTGGCGCGTTGGATCAAGCGGCAGTCGCTCGGCCGCGCGCGGCTCGTGCACCTGATGCACACCATGGCCCCGTTCGAGCCGTTCGACCTGATCATCACCACGCCGCAGTACCGCCTGCCCGAGCGCCCCAACATCCTGCACAACACGATGCCGCTCAACGTCATTCCCGCCCAGCGCCTGCAGGCGGGGGCGGCGGCGTGGGCGCCGCGCCTGGCGGCGCTGCCGCGTCCGTTTACCGCCCTGCTCGTCGGCGGCGACAGCTCATCGTACGCGTTCGACGCCGCCACCGCCGCCCAGCTCGGCCGCGAGGCCAGCGCGCGCGTGCGCGCCAGCGGCGGCGCGCTGCTGCTGACCACCAGCGCGCGCACGTCGCCGGCCGCGACCGACGCGCTGATCGCCGCGGTCGATTGCCCGGCGTCGTGCTATCGCTGGCGCGCCGACGATCCCGACAATCCCTACCACGCCTTCCTGGCGCTGGCGGACCGCTTCATCGTCACCGTCGACAGTGCCTCGCTGCCGGCCGAAGCGTGCGCGATGGGCAAGCCGGTGGAGGTCTTCGAATGGCCGCGCAAGCCCGACAAGCGGCGCGGGCTCAAACGGCTGGTGCGGCGCGCGGCCGAAGCGCCGCTGCTGTTCGATCGCATGCTCGCCCTCGGGCTGATCAAACCGCGGCGCGACTTCGATGCCTTCCGCCGCGCGCTCGCCGCGCGCGGCTTGTTGTCCGTGTTGGGGGCCAATGCCCCGCTGCCGCCGGCCCGTCCGCTCGACGACATGGAACGCGCCCTGACGCGTGTCCGGGCCCTGTTCGCGGCGCCCGCCGCGGGCGCGGAGTCGCGGGCGGCGTGAGCGCCAGCGGCCGGCCGCGTGCGTTGGACTTGCTGCGCCGCTCTTCTATAACCAGACGACGATGTCGCGACACGGCGAGCTGACCTATCTGGACGTCGATCGCCTCGACGCCCTCGACGCCCGCGCCTTTCGCGGCCGCCAGCCCTACCCGTGGGTCAACCCCGAGGGTTTGCTGACGCCGACTGGCTATCAGCGCCTGATCGAGACGCGGCCCGACGTATCGCTCTTCACTCCGTCGTTCGGCGTCCCGCGCGCGCACGGCCAGACGCCGCACGATCGCTACGCGCTGGAGTACGACGAGCGGCTCGCCGTCGCCGAGCCGTGGCACGCGTTCGTGCGCGAGCTCAAGGGACCGGTCTACCTGCGCTTCCTGCGCCGCATGCTCGGGCAGCGCTTCCTGCGTCTCAGCTATCACTGGCACTACACGCCCAGCGGCTGTTCGATCTCGCCGCACTGCGATGCCAAGCACAAGATCGGCTCGCACATCTTCTACTTCAACACCGCGGCCGACTGGGACCCGAGTTGGGGCGGCGAGACGCTGATCCTCGACGACGGCGGGCGCTTCTCGCGCCGCTCGGCGCCGCCGATCGAGGCGTTCGACCACGTCACCGAGGCCGAGGCGCTCGGCAACCGCAGCTTGCTGTTTGCCCGCGGCGCCAGCTCGTGGCACGGCATGCGCGAGATCCACTGTCCGCCCGGCCAGATGCGCAAGGTGTTCATCGTCGTCATCAACGACCTGACCCTCGCGCTGCGGCGCGAGGTCGTGCAGCGGCTGCGCGGGCAGGCGGTCGGGGGGTACTGAAACGTGTCTCCATCCGCAGCCGCCGCGGCGTGCGCCGTCCCCGTGCTCGGCGCCGGGCGCAGCGGCACCAGCGCCATCGCCCGCGGCGTGCAGGCCATCGGCGTCGACCTCGGGGACAACCTGCGCCCGGGCGGCGGCAAGAACCCGACCGGCTTCTTCGAGGACCAGGACCTCCTGGCGCTCAACAAGCGCCTGAAGCGCCTGCTCGGCATCCGCGGCGACAGCGTCGCCCTGTTCGAGCCGCAGGTGTGGGACGCCCCGGCCGTGCGCGCGCTGCACGACGAAGCGGTTGCCACCATCCGGCGCCGCTTCGGCAGCGCGCCGCTGTGGGGCTACAAGTACGCCCGCACGCTGCGCCTGCTGCCGTTCTGGCGCGCGGTGTTCGCCGAGCTGGCGCTCGATGTCCGCTACGTCGTGGCGCTGCGCAGTCCGCTCAGCGTGGCGCGTTCGCGCGCCAAGCTCGACCCGCGCCGCGGCACGCAGGAGAAGAGCGATCTCGAGTGGCTGGTCAACGTCGTGCCCTACTTCCGCCTGCTGCGCGAGCGCCCGTTCGTGGTCGTCGACTACGACCTGGTGATGGCCGACCCGGTGCCGCAGCTCGAGCGCATGGCCACCGGGATCGGGCTGCCGATCACGGCGCAAACGCGCGCCGGGATGGACGTCTATGCGCGCGAGTTCCTCCTCCCCGGCATGCGCCACAGCCGGTTCACCGAGGCCGACCTGGAGGCCGACCCGCACCTCAACCCGCTGACGCGCGACGCCTTCCGCTGGCTCTTTCGCCTCGCCACCGACGCCGTCGGGCGCGACGACGCGGTGCTGTGGAACGACTGGGAGCGCATCGAGGGCCGGGTGCGCGATCTGGCGCCGATCCTGCGCCACCTCGATCGCGTCGAAGAGGACGTGCGCCGCGCCCAGACCAATCTGATGGGTCCGCTGCAGACGGCGCCGCGCATGTGGCGCAAGCTGCGCAGCAAGTGAGGGCTGGAGGCGGTTGCCCCTCGTGGTCCGCCGCTGGTTTCCTCTCCCGGTACTGAGCGATGTCGGTCCTGTTCCGCTATACGACCCGCGAGATCCTCTCGCACATCGCCGGTGTGCTCGCCGTCGTGCTGGGCGTGTTTCTCGTCCGCCGCTGCGCCGCGTTGATCGGCGACGCGACCGAGGGCTCGATCGCCGTCGCGACGGTGTTCGAGCTGCTCGGACTGCGCACGCTGATGGCGCTGCCGTCGCTGCTACCGGTGGTGTTGTACCTGGCGGTGCTGCTGTCGCTCGGGCGGTTGTATCAGGACCTCGAGATGACCGCGCTCGCGGCCTGCGGCGTGGCGCCGAGCCAGGTGCAGCGCAACGTCATCGCCTTTGCGGTGCTGGCGGCGCTGGTGATCGGCGTGCTGTCGTTCTCGGTTCGCCCATGGGCGGCGCTGCGCTACGACGCGCTCGAAGATCAGACCAAGCTCGAGTCGGGTATCGGCCAGATCCGCCCCGGCCGATTTTACGAGCTCGATGCAGACGGCGAGCAGGTGGTGTTCGCCGAGAGCCGCTCGACGCGCGAGACCGGCGTGATCGAAGGCGTCTTCGTGCAGCAGCGCAAAGGCGAACGGCTCTCGATCTTTGCCGCCGCGCGCGCCGTCGAGGAGCACGACGCGGTGCGCGGCTACCGCTTCCTGCGCCTGCTCGACGGCACGCGCTACGACCTGCGCGGCGACAGCAACGACTACGAGATCACCGAGTACGACGAGCTGGTGATCCGCACCACCACCGACCCGGTGCCGCCGGCGGCGCCCGAGGAGAAGGAAGTGTCGCTGTGGGTGCTGGCGCGCGCGGCCGATCCGGAGGCCGTTGCCGAGCTGCAGTGGCGCTTGGCGATGCCGATATCGGCCGTCATCCTGGCCCTGCTCGCGCTGCCGCTCAGCCGCGTCGAGCCGCGTCAGGGCAAGTACGCCAAGATCCTGGTCGCGGTGGCGATCTACCTGGCCTACCGCCAGCTGCTCGGTACGGCGAAGAGCTGGATGGCCGACGGCGTGCTGCCGCCGCTGCCCGGTATCTGGGCCGTGCACGCCGTCGCGCTGGCGGTGGCGCTGACCCTGCTGGCCAACGAGCGCTGGGAGCTGGCGCCGCACCGGTTGTGGCGGCGCGCGCGGTGAGTCGGTGAAGACCCTCGACCGCTATGTGGCGACGACCGTCGTCCTCCACTTTGTGTCCGCGCTGGCGGTGTTGGTGGCCGTGTTTTCGGTCATCAACCTGGCGCAGGAGCTCGAGGACATCGGCGGTGGGTACGGCGTGCGCCAGGCGCTGTGGTTCGTGCTGCTGACGCTGCCGAACGAGGCGTACCAGCTGTTTCCGGCGGCGGCGCTGCTCGGTGGCGTGCTCGGCCTCGGCGCCCTGGCGGCGCACAGCGAACTGACCGCCATGGCCGCTTGCGGCGTCTCGCGCCTGCGACTGACCGGGGCGGTGATGTATGCGGCCGCCGGGCTGATGATCGCGGCCGGCCTGCTGGGCGAATTCGCCGCCGCGCCGCTGGCCGCCGTCGCACAGGCCCAGCGCGCGGGGATGCTGTCCGACGGGCGCACGCTGAGCACGGCCACCGGGCTGTGGACGCGCGACGGCTCGCGCTTCGTCAACGTGCGCGCGGCGCACCCCGACGGCAGCCTCGGTGACCTGTACTTGTATGATATCGACCCGGATCACCGCATGCAGCGCTTCACCTATGCGCGCTCGGCGAGCTATGCCAGCCACCAGTGGACACTGGAGGATCTGACCGAGACCACGTTCGCGGAGGGCACCGCGGCCCGCCGGCAGGTGGCGTCGCAGCCCTGGGATCCGGCGCTCAGCCCGCGCCAGCTGCAGGTTCTCTTCATCCCCGCCGACGAGCTGTCGGTATCCGACCTCTGGCGCGCCATCGGCTCGTTGCGGGCCCGCGACGAGAGCGCCCAACGCCACGAGCTGGCGCTGTGGCGGCGGCTGACCATGCCCGCGGTGACGGTGATCATGCTCCTGCTGGCCTTTCCCTTCGTTCCGTTCAATGCCCGCGCCGCGCCGCTCGGCCAGCGCATCGTGCTGGGCGCGCTGGCCGGCATCGGATTTCAGATGTTTAGCCAGGTATTTGGCAGTTTCGGCCTGTTATATGGGCTCCCACCATTCCTGGGGGCGCTGCTGCCCCCGGCGCTGGCGGCCGGGGTCGGGCTGTGGTGGTTGCAACGCGCCGATTGATTTCCTAGGTATGACTGCCGGCCTCGGGAGGGGACCAGCCCCCCGGGCCCGGCCAACCCGTTGCGCATGATACCCCTCGACACGACGCCTACCGAGACGGCCGCCGCTGACGAAGCCGAGGCGGTCGGGGCGGGGCGACCGGCGCACCCGCCAGCTGGCGCCGAGCGGCCGTTGCCGGGGCGGAACGGCCACGGGAACAATGGCCACGTGCAGACGGGAGAGCGCCCGGACTCACAGCCCGTCGCGGCGGCGGTTGTCGGGCACTGCTCGGTCCGCCTCTGGTCGGTCGCCTCGGATGAGCGCCTGCGCCGCCAGCTGCGCGGTGTGGGAGTGACGCGGGTGCTCGCGACCGGGGAGCTGGCAGGCTACCGGGGCAGCGTCGTCTTGCTGCGCGCCGACTACCTGTTCGATGAACGGACCATCAAGGACCTGGCGGCGGCCAGGGCGGTGCTCGTGCAAGCCGGACCGCATGACGCGGCGGTGATCGCCGCCCATGTCCCCGGCGAACGCGCCGAAGCGGTCGCCCGCCAGATGCTCGCCGGCGCGCCGGTGGTCGACCTGCCCGGCATGCAGGTCCACACCCCGGAAACCCTCTCACCTCCCTACGTCGGCAAGCTGCTCAAGTCGGCCCAGCCGGCCGCCCTGCGCATCGCTCCCGAGCGCCAGGCCGACCTCGAACGCTATCTGTTCGACGGCTCGTACAAGGGCGTGACCGACCTGGTGACCAAGTGGCTGTGGCCCCATCCGGCGCGCCTGGTGACCAAGCGCTGCGCCGAGATGGGGGTGCGACCCAACAGCGTGACCGCCGTCAGCTTGTTGCTGGCGGTGGTCGCCGGGTTGCTGTTTGCCTCCGGCTGGTACGGCGCCGGCCTGGCGGCGGGCTGGCTGATGACCTTTCTCGACACCGTCGACGGCAAGTTGGCGCGCGTGACGGTCGATGCGAGCAAGTTCGGCCACCTCTTCGACCACGGCATCGACATCATCCACCCGCCGCTGTGGTATTGGGCATGGGGGTACGGGCTGACCAGCTACGCGCCGTCCCTGACCGGCTTTCCGCTCGAGCCGGTGATCCAGACCATCCTGGTCGCCTACGTCTTCGGGCGCCTGGTCGAGGGAGCGTTCGACTTCTTTCTCGCCAAGTTCTCGATCTTCGTCTGGCAACCGGCCGATTCGTACTTTCGGCTGATCATGTCGCGGCGCAACCCGTGCCTGCTCCTTTTGACGGGCAGTCTGCTACTCGGGCGGCCCGACGCCGGGCTGATGGCGGTGGCGGCATGGACGGTCGCGTCGTGCGCGTTTCTGCTCGTGCGCCTGGCGCAAGCGATCCGCGTGCGCGTCGGCGGCGGCGCCCTGCACCCGTGGCTGGCCGGTATGCACGCCGACGATCCCACGTTGCCCTGGCTGGCGCGGCCGTTCGCGCCCCATTCCGCGGCGCGGCGCCGCCTCGGGTGAACCGGATGGCCTCGCTCGCTGGAATCCGCGCCGGAGCGATCGAGTCGCCGGCCGCGCTCGACCTGCCGCCCGCCATCGAGGCGCCGTACCGGCTGGCGCGGCCGATCCGCGTCGGATCGATCAACAACCCGCTCAGCTGGCGCAACGCGCAAAAGGCCGAGATCTCCCCAGTGCTCGAGGTGCTGAGGGGGCATGCCCAGGTGCCGCATTTCGAGGTCGAGGGGTACGAGCAGATGGACGCGGCGGTGCGCGCGCTGGTGGCGGCCGACACCGAGCTGATCGTCGTCAACGGCGGTGACGGCACGGTGCAGGGCGTGCTGACCGCCTTGCTGCGCGATCCGCCGCCGCGCATGCCGCTGTTGGCCGTGCTGCCGGGCGGGACGACGAACATGACCGCTGGCGACGTCGGCGCCGGCACCAAGACCGTGCCGGCACTGCAGCAACTGCTCGCCGAGGCGGCCGAGGGGCGGGTGGCGGGCCACGTCGTGCGGCGCGACATCATCCGGGTCGATATTGGCCCGGGGCTGGCGCCGCAGTTCGGCATGTTCTTCGGCGCCGGCGCCGTCTACTACGGCATCACCTTCTGCAAGAGAGAACTGCACGCGCGCGGGCTGCGCGGCGAGCTCGGGCCCGGCCTGGCGGTGGCGATCCTGATCGGCAGGGTGGCAACCGGCACGGCCGGCACGATCATCCCGCCGATGCGCCTCTCGGGCCTGGTCGATGGCAGGCCACTGGTCACCGACGACTACGTCGCGCTGTTCATCTCGACCCTGACGCGACTGTTTGTCGGCCTGCGGCCGTTCTGGGCCCAGGGCCCGGGGCCGATCCGCTTCACCACCATCCGATCGCGCGTCAGCCACATCCTCCCGGCGGCGTCGGCGATCGTGCGCGGCAAGTCGAACCGCTACGTCAAGCCGGAGTTCGGTTACACCAGCCACAACGCGCAGGAGATCGAGCTCGATATCGACAGCGGCTTCACCATCGACGGCGAGCTGTTCGACGCGCAGCCCGGCCGGCCGCTGCGATTGAGCGGCGGCGCCTGCGCCTACTTCGTGAGCCGGAAGGGCACATGAGCGGCGATGCCCTCGCCGCCCTGGTGGCCGAGGAGCTGCGCCAACCGGTCACACCCGGCGCTGCGGCGCTGACAGCGGCGGTGCGCGCGCGGCACGGCGCGGCGGTGAAGGCGGTGGTGTTCTACGGCTCGTGCCTGCGCGACAGCGAGGACCGCGACCGCGTGCTCGATCTGTACGTGCTGGTCGAGCGCTACCGCGATCTGTACCCGCGCCGCTGGCTGGCGGTGCTCAACGCCCTGCTGCCGCCGAACGTCTTCTACGTCGAAGTGCCGGCCGCCGGCGGCACCGTGCGCGCCAAGTACGCCGTGGTCTCGCTCGCCGACTTCGCGCGCGCCAATTCGCCGCGCTGCTTCCATCCCTACTTCTGGGCCCGCTTCGCGCAACCGTGTGCCCTGGTCTATGCCGAGACGCCGGCGGTGGCCGAGCGCGTGGTGCGCGCGGTGGCCGGCGCGGTGGTGACCTTCGTGCAGCGCGTCGCGCCGCTGTTGCCGGCGCATGTCTCGGTCGCCGAGTTGTGGACCACTGGTTTGCGCGCGACGTACGCCACCGAGCTGCGCTCCGAACGCGCCGACGCGGCGCGCCGCCTGTTCGACGCCGCGCCGGAGCGCTACGCCCGCGCGACGGCTGCCGTCGGCGACGCGCTGCCGTTCGCGGTCCGCATGCAGTCGGATGGCTCCGTCGACCTCGCGGCGCCGGAGTCGGCGCGGCGGTGGGCGCCGGCGGCGTGGATGATGCGCCGCGCCCTCGGCAAGGTGCTCTCGGTGCTGCGCATCGGCAAGGGCGCGCTGACGTTCGAGGGTGGGGTCGACTACGTGCTGTGGAAGATCGAGCGCCACTCGGGCGTCGCCATCGATCCGAGCTGGCGCTCGCAGCGCCATCCGTTGCTCGGGCTCGGCGCGGCGGCCTGGCGCCTCTACCGTCAGGGCGCTTTTCGCTGAGCGCGGGCGCGGCGCCGCGGCGCCGGGGCCTGTAGTCGGTGGATGACGCTCTCGAGCGCGCCGCGCTCGTAGGCGGCGCGCGCCTCGAAGCGGCGCAGCTTGCCGCTGCTGGTCAGCGGCAGCTCGCCGCGGCCAACGAGCACGACGTCGTGCGGCGCGATGCCGAACTGTGCCAGCAAGCGCTGGCGCACGGCGGCGAGCGCGGCGGCGGGATCGGCCGTGCCGCGCTCGTGCGACTCCGCCACCACGACCAGCACTTCGGTGCCGCGCGCCGCATCGTCGACGCCGAACGCGGCGACGCGCCCGGGCCGGAAGCCGGGCAGGGCGCCGACCTCGGCTTCGATCTCCTGCGGGTAGAGATTGCGGCCGCCGATGATGATGAGATCCTTCTTGCGACCGGTGACGTACAGCTCGCCGCGGGAGAGAAAGCCGAGGTCGCCGGTGTGCAGCCAGCCGTGCGAGTCGACGGCCGGGACGACGCCCGCCGGTGTCAGGTGACCACTGCAGACCGACGGCGCGCGTACGCAGATCTCGCCGACGGCGAGGTCCGGCTGCCACTTGCCGTCGGCGGCGCGCACGCGTACCTCGACGCCGTCGAGCGGCGGGCCGACCGACGCGACCAGGGGGTCGTGCCCTGCCGTGCCGACCTCGTCCTCGCTGCGCCGGCGCCGCGTCGTCAAGGCGCGTTCGGGTGGGCGCATGCAGACGGCCAGCGTGCCTTCGGCGAGACCGTAGCAGGGCGTCACCACGTTGCGGCGCAGCCCGAGACGGCGGTAGCGCTTCTGGAAGGCGGCGAGGTCGGCGGCGTGAATCGGCTCGGCGCCGTTGAGCAGGATGCGCAGCGGTGAGAGATCCACGTCCGCCAACATGCGCGGGTCGACCTTGCGGTCGCACAGGCTGTAGGCGAACTGCGGCGCGACGCTGATGGTGGCGCCATAGCGGCCCATCACGCGCAGCCAGAAGGCCGGGTCGCGCAGAAAATCCGTCGGCGGAAACAGCACCAGCGGCATGCCGATGGCGAGCGGCGCGATCATCGTGCCGATCAGCCCCATGTCGTGGTAGAGCGGCAGCCAGCTCACCAGCACGTCGTCGCGCTGCAGCACCATACGCTGCGCGAAGCCGCGGATGTTGGAGAGCAGATTCGTTTGCGTCAGGCAGATGCCGCGCGGGTCGCCGGTGCTGCCGGACGAGAACTGGATCAAGGCGAGGTCTTCGGGCCCCGGCGGTGCCGGCAGGTCGGCCGCCGGCGCGGCGGCCCAGACGTCCTCGGGTGCGACGATCTTCGTGCCGGCCAGTCCCGGGGGCGCGTTGTCGTGCAGCAGGTCGCGCAGCACCGCCGGGACGATCACCAGCCGCGCCCTGGTGGCCGCCACCATGCGGCCGAGCGAGTCGGCGAACGCGGCCAGCTGGCGCCAGCCGGCGGGCGGATAGGCCGGTACCGGCGTCGCCGCGGCGCGCAGCGCGCCCCAGAAAAAGGTGACGAAGTCGGCGCTGGTCGGCAGCACCAGCATGACGCGATCGCCGCGCCGCACGCCGAGCCGCCGCAAGCGGCGCGCCGCCTGTTCGAGGCCGTCCGCCAACTCGGCGCGGCTGACCGCGCGCACCGGCTCGTGCAGGTTCTCGATGCGAAACGCGATGCGGCGCCCGTGCCGCGCGCGCTCGGCGAAACACTCGAGCAGCGTGTCGTGCGCGATGCCGCGCAACATGGCCGGGTCGGTCACGGCGGCACGCGCCGGGCGCACGGAGGAGAGTTTGGTCGTTGCGGCCATGCCGGCTAACGCTTCTTCTTTGCCTTCGGCCGGGCCGGCGCGCCGGTGAGTCGTTTCGGAGCGGGCGCGGCGGTGCGCTCGTGGATCAGGGCGGCGATGGCGTCGAAGCGGTTGCACGCCTCGAAGTCCTCGGCATCGCAGCGGATGTCGAACGTTTCCTCGACCGCGACCTGCAAGGAGACGAACGACATCGAGTCCATGGCCAGATCGCCGTCGATGGTCGAGTCGTCGCGCACGCTGGTGGGCGGAATGCCGGCGTTCTGCTCGATCAATTGCCGCAGCGTGTCGCGCACCTGCTCGACCGTGAAGCGCGCGCGGGGCGCGCGCGGCGGGGAAGATTGCCGTCGAGTCATGCGCGTCGGCCGGGTGTGCGCTAGATCGCGAGCTTGGAGGGAATCTTCCGCGCGGCGGTGGCGGCGCGTGGCGTGCGGCCGGCACGCGCCGGGGCGGAAGCACGCGCGCGCGTCAGGCCGAGTGCGCTACCGACCTCGCCGATGCGCGCCAGCGCCGCGTCGAGCGTGGCGTCGTCGTGCGCGGCGGTGACGTGGGCGCGGATGCGGCTCAGGTGGCTCTGGACCATGGGCGGCACGGCCGGGCAGACGTACACGCCGCGGTCGCGCAGGCGAGCGGTGAGCTCGAACGTGCGCGCGGGGTCACCGACCAGCACCGGGATGACCGGCGTCTCGCTGCCGAGCGTGTCGAATCCCAGCGCGCGCAGGCCTTTCAGGAAACGCATGGCGTTGTGCCACAGGCGCTTGCGCCGGGCCGGCTCGGTTTCGAGAATCTGCAGGGCGGTCAGCGCCGCGGCCGCGTTGGCCGGCGGCAGCGCGGCGGAGAAGATCAGCGCCCGGGCGCTGTGGCGGATGACGTCGATCAGCCCGGTGTCGGCAGCGACGAAGCCGCCGACGCTCGACAGCGATTTGCTCATCGTGCCGACGATCACGTCGACGTCGCGCAGCATGCCGAAGTGCTCGGCCGCGCCGGCGCCGCGGTGGCCGAGGACGCCGAGCGAATGCGCCTCGTCGACCAGCAGCAGGGCGCCGTGCGCATGCGCCACGGCGCAGAGCTCGGGGATGCGCGCGATATCGCCGTCGGCGCTGTAGATGCCCTCGACGGCGACCAGCACGCGCCGGGTGCCTTCTTCGCGCGCGAGGATCGCTTCGAGATGCTTGGGGCTGTTGTGCTGGAAGAATCGCACCTCGGCGCCCGACAGGCGGGCGCCGTCGACGATCGAGGCGTGGTCGAAGAGATCGCTGACGATCAGGTCGCCGCGGCCGACCAGCGCCGAGATGACGCCGACGTTGGCCTGATAGCCGGAGGCGAACAGGGTCGCGGTCTCTTGCTCGAGGAACGCCGCGAGGTGGGTCTCGAGGCGGGCGTGCAGGCTGGTGTAGCCGCCGGCGAGCGGCGAGGCGCACCGGCTGGTGCCGAGATCGGCGATCGCCTGGCGCGCCGCGGCGGCGACGCGCGGATCGCCGGCCAGGCCGAGATAGTCGTTGGCGACCATGATGATCGGCGGCTCGCCGCGCCGGGTGCCGGCGTTGCCCTGCTCGGCCTCGTCGATGCGGGTGTAGAACGGATAGGCTTCCGCCTGGCGCGCCGCCTCTACCTGACCGAGCAGGTCGTCGAAGCCGCGCAGGAAGGCAGCCCGCACGTCGCGCGGCTTGCGGCGACGGGGCGCCCCGCGCTTGCTGGCGCGTGGCGCTGCCGGTTTCGCTGTTGACCTCTTTGCAGCCATCGGACCTCGTTACTGAGCTTCGGTTCAGGCGTCAATAGGGTGGGCGGCGACCCGTTGCCGCCCCGGGGGTTACGTGATCGAGCGCTTGGCCGCCACGCCCATGAAGCGCCGCAGGGCGCGGCGCGGCACCGCGCCGCTGAAGGTCTTGAGGGCGCGGTTGAGCGAGCCGGGGACACAGACGACGGTGCCGCGGCTCAGTGCGGTGAGCGACTCGTCGATGACCTGTTCGGGTTGCATCCAGGCCATGGACGGGATGCGCGCCGTGTCGAGTCCGGCGCGGGCTTGGAACTCGGTGTGCGTGAAGCCCGGGCACAGCGCCTGGATGCGCACGCCGGTGCCGCGCACTTCTTCGGAGATCGACTCGCTGAAGTTGGTGACGAACGCCTTGGTGGCCGTGTAGGTGGCGTTGTACGGACCGGGCTGGAAGCCGGCCAGCGAGGAGACGTTGATGATGGCGCCGCGGCCGCGCGCCAGCATGGCCGGCAGCGCCGCGCGGGTCAGGCGCAGCACGGCGACGACGTTGAGCTGCACCTCGGCGAGCTCGCCGCCGAGATCGAGCCCGGCGAAACGGCCGAGCGTGCCGAAGCCGGCGTTGTTGACCAGCAGATCGAGCCCCGCCGCGCCGGCGATCTTCTCTTCCACCGCGGCGACGCCGTGCGGCTCGGTCAAGTCGGCGGCCAGCACCTGCACCGCGACGCCGTCGCGCGCGCGCAACCGTTCCGCCAGCTGGTTGAGTCGATCGAGACTGCGCGCCACCAGAATGAGATCGCAGCGGTCGCGCGCCAAGCGCTCCGCAAACACCGCCCCCAGCCCGGTCGACGCGCCAGTGACGAGCGCGTGTTGATACTCGCCCATACGCGGCAGTGATACTGCACGTTACGCCGCCGCAGAACAAGGGTGGGGCGCGGGGTTGAGCTGCGGGCGCGATTCGCAGTATGCGAGTCGGACCATGGCGCGCGCACCAGCAAACGGCATCGAGATCGAATACGAGACGTTCGGCCACCGCGGCGACCGCCCGCTGCTGCTCATCATGGGGCTCGGGACCCAGATGCTCGGGTGGGACGAGGACTTCTGCGCGGCGCTCGCGGCGCGCGGGCATTGGGTGGTCCGCTTCGACAACCGCGACGTCGGATTGTCGACGCATTTCCACGATCTCGGCATGCCCGACGTGCTCAGTCTCTTCGCCGGCGACCCTGAAGACCGCGCGAAGGCGGCGCCCTACCTGCTGCGCGACCTGGCGGCAGATAGCGCCGGGCTGCTCGACGCGCTCGACGTGCCGAGCGCGCACGTGGTCGGTGCGTCGATGGGCGGCATGATCGCGCAGGCGCTGGCGATCGAATACCCGCAGCGCGTCGCCAGCCTGACCTCGATCATGTCGACCACCGGCGATCCCAGTCTGCCGCCGCCGACGGCCGACGCCGTCGGGGCCCTGCTGATCCCGTCGCCGCCGGATCGCGCCGGCGCCATTCAACGCACGGTCGATGTGTTCCGCACCATCGGCAGCCCTGCCTATCCGTTCGACGAAGCGGACCTGCGCGCGCGCGCCGGGCGCTCTTACGACCGCTGCTTCGATCCCGCCGGCTCGGCGCGGCAACTCGCCGCCATCCTGTGCTCGGGCAGCCGCGCCGCCGCGCTCGGCGCGGTGCGCTGTCCGGCGCTGGTCATCCACGGCGTGGCCGATCCGCTGGTCCCCGTCGCCGGCGGTCAGGCGACCGCGGCCGCGTTGCCCGGAGCGGAGCTTCTCCTGATCGAAGGCATGGGCCACGACCTGCCCCGGCCGCTCTGGCCACGGATCATCGACGCCATCACGCGCCTGACAGAGAACGGCACGACCTCCGCCGCCCGCAAACGCGCGTAGCGTTCGCGTCTGCTTCCCCCTCTGAAAAAGGGGGTCTTCGTGGGTTTGTGCGGGTGAAATGAAGAACCCGGGAAAGCCCTGGCCATTGAACGAAATGGGTTTTCGGGTGCGACGTGTTGCCGCGATCCGTCCCACTTCGCATAAGAACTCCGATTCCCTCTCCCGGATGGGAGAGGGCTAGGGTGAGGGGGGTGAGGGGGATTCCATGAGCCTCTTCCACAGCCCTTTGTCGGTCCCGCACCCTGAGGCTTCGCGTGCTGCACTGTGGGCAAATAAGGTTGGCGGAGCGTTCAATCCCCCTCACCCAACCCTCTCCCATCCGGGAGAGGGCCCGGAGTGTTCGGGTGAGCGGCCGGAACTCCGGCCCAAGTCGCGTCGCGAGCACCCACGCCAACCTACGAAGACCCCCTTTTTCAAAGGGGGGACCCATCGATCGAGACTCATGCGGTCCGGTTTGTTGGCCAACACCACATTCAAGCGGCGGCGATCGTTACCGGGCAGGTGAACGGCTTCTCCGCCCCGATCTCGGTGGTCTCGCCGACGACAATGAGCGCGCCGGTCAGGCGGATGTCTTCGGACGAGGCGCCGAGCATGACCTCGAAGGCACCCGCCTCGACGACATAGCGCAGCGCGCGGTCGTGAAAGCCCAGCGCCGGCACTGCGAGATCGAACGTGATGCGCTGGCGCTCGCCGGCGGCGAGGGCGATGCGGGCAAAGCCCTTCAGCTCCTTCACCGGGCGCGTGACGCTGCCGACCGTGTCGCGCACATAGAGCTGCACGACTTCCTCGCCGGCGCGGGCGCCGGTGTTGGCGACCGTGACGCCGATGCGGACCCGGCCGCGCGCGTCGACGGTGGCGGGAGCGATGTCGAGATCCGTGTAGGTGAACTGCGTGTAGCTGAGCCCGTGGCCGAACGGGAACAGCGGCGCGGCACTCAGGTCGGCGTAGTCGCCCTTCCAGTGCGAGCGCCCGCCGGAGGGCTTGTGGTTGTAGAAGACCGGCACCTGGCCGACCGAGCGCGGCAGCGAGATGGGCAGCCGGCCGGCGGGATTGACATCGCCGAACAGCACGTCGGCGACGGCCGTGCCGCCCTCCTCGCCGGGCACCCAGGCTTCGACGATGGCCGGCACGTGCGCCGCGATCCACGGCAGCGCCAGCGGGCGGCCGTTGATCAACACGACCACCACCGGCGTGCCGGTGGCGACGACCGCTTCGACCAGCGCCTGCTGCACGCCGGCGAGGCCGAGGTCGGCGCGGTCGACCGACTCGCCGCTGGTGCAGCCGGCGACCAGGCCCGAGCGTTCGCCGACGGCGACGATAGCGACGTCGGCGGCGCGCGCCGCAGCGACCGCCGCCGCGAATCCGTCGCGCGACTCGCCGAGAATCTCGCAGCCCGCCGCGTGGTGGACGACCGTCTGCGGCGAGACGCGCGCGGCGATGCCCGCCAGCACGCTGACCATGGGCACGAAATGCTGCGCCAGGTTGATGGCGCCGTCCGGCCGCGGCGACATGTCGCCCTCGGTAATTCCGCCGTACATGATTTCGAGGTGGGCGGGGTAATGGTAGTCGCCCTGCAGCAAGCGGATGCTGTCGGCGCTCGGGCCGATGACGGCGATCGCCCGCACACTCTTGGCCAGCGGCAGCAGGTCGCCGTCGTTCTTGAGCAGCACGATCGATTTCTGCGCGAGGCGATGCGCCAGCGCGCGCTGCTCGCCGGTGTCGAAAACGGCGGGGGCCGCGTCGGCGTCGACGTAGGGGCGCTCGAAGAGCCCGAGCGCGAGCTTCATGCGCAGCACGCGACTGACTGCCGTGTCGATCAGCGCGACGTCGACGTCACCCGCCTCGATCGCGGCGCGCAACGGCGCGCCGAAGCAGTTGACCGCCGGCAACTCGACGTCCATGCCCGCCTCGAGCGCCAGCCGCGCCGCATCGCCCTCGTCGTGCGCCAGGCGGTGGTACTGATGCAGCGTGGCGACGGTGAAGTAGTCGGAGACCACGACGCCGGCGAAGCCGAGCTGGCCGCGCAGCAGGTCGTGCAGCAGGTCGCGCGAGGCGCCGAGCGGAATGCCGTCGATCTCGTTGTAGGCATTCATCATCGACGCCAGGTGCGCGACGCGTATCGCCGCCTCGAACGGGAAGGCGTAGACGTCGAGGATCTCGCGGCGCCCGAGGTGCGCCGGGGCCCAGTTCATGCCGCCCTCCGAGGCGCCGTAGCCGAGGAAGTGCTTGCCGGTGGCGACGATGCCGGCGGCGAGATCGTCGCCCTGCAGGCCGCGCACGTAGGCGATGCCCATCTGCGCGATCAGCCAGGGGTCCTCGCCGAAGGTCTCCTCAGTGCGCCCCCAGCGCGGATCGCGCGCGACATCGAGCACCGGCGCCAGCGACTGGTGCGCGCCGACGGCCCGCATCTGGGTGCGGATGACGCGTGTCATCGCCTCGATCAATGCCGGCTCCCACGTCGCGGCCAGCCCGATCGCCTGCGGGAAACAGGTCGCATCGCGGGCCTGGAAGCCGGCGCAGCTCTCCTCGTGAATGATCGCCGGGATGCCGAGCCGCGTCTGCTCGACGAGAAAGCGTTGGATGGCGTTGGCGAAGCGCGCGCTTTCACTCGGCCCGAGCACGGTGGCGCCGCCGATGCGCGTCACGTGTCCGATGCCATGGCTCAGCTTCGCCACCGCCTGGCGCTCGACCAGTCCGGCGGCGCCGTCGTGCAGGCTGGTCGACCACACGCAGCCGATCTGCGCCAGCTTCTCGTCCAACGTCATGCGCGCCAACAGGTCGTCGACCCGCACGTCGATCGGCTGCCCGGCGTCGCGGTACGTCTCGCTCATGCTGCCCCCTTCTCGCCGCGCGCCAGACAACCCGGGGCGCGAGGGAAAGTCAAAGGCGGCGCCCTCCTTTGACCACCGGCGGAAATCACAGTAGCTCTGCTGGCCGTCCGAAGGCGCCGTCACCTACCGGTCGCGATGCGGCGCGCAGGACAGAAAGGCAATCCATGTCCGCCTACCTGTTCATCAAGACGCGTATCACCAACCCGGCCCAGTATCAGAAGTACGTCGAGGCGGTCAGCAGTCTCGGCGCGGCGCACGGCAGCCGCTACGTCGCCCGCGGGCGACCGATTGAAGTCCTCGAGGGCTCGGCCGACGCATGGGGCGACTTCTTCCTGCTGGTGACCAAGTTCCCGTCCGCCGAGGCGGCGCGCGCGTTCTGGCACTCGGCGGAGTACCGCGAGGTGCGCACGCTGCGCGAGGGCGCGGGAGAAGTGCACGTCGTCCTCGCCGAAGAGCTCCCATCGGCGCCGGCCGAGTCGGTCCGCACGCCAGTCAAGCTGTAGTCTGCTCGGCCGTGCGTGCGCGCGCTCAGCGCTCGGGCAGCACGCAGAACGCGCCCTCCGAAAAGCCGGCCGGTTGTACGCCGAAAACCTGATTGAACCGGCCGCGGTAGTGTTCCCAGGCGATCGCCGCGGTGAGCTCGACCAGTTGCGCTTCGTCGAAGTGGTCGCGCAGGCGGGCGAGCAGACCGTAGGGCATCTGCGTCGGCGTGCGCGCCATCGCCACGGCCAGATCGAGCACCAGGCGGTCGAGCGCGTCGAACGCCGGGCTGCTCTCGTAGCGGGGCAGGTCGAGCAGCTGCTGTTCGGTGATCCGCAGCGAGCGGCTCAGCGCGGTGCCGATGTCGAGGCAGAATTCGCAGCCGATCAGCGCGCTCGTCTTCAGCTCCGCCAGCGTCTTGAGGCGCGTGTCGACGCGGCCGCAGGAGAGCTGCGCGAGCTCGAAGGCATTGACGCCCAGCAGCAGCGCCGGCCGGCGGCGCAGCAGCGGCAGGATTTCGATCGGCCGCCGTGCGCGGCGCAGGACCTCCCCGTAGGCCTTGAGCTTTTCGATCAGTCGCATGCCACCCTCCCGGTCTGAAATGTCGCCGACACCGACGACACGTCCGAGCGCTGCAAAAGGTTACCACCAACGCGCCGGAGGGTTGCGCGTGCGCGGGCTAAACGGCGGCGGCGGCGCGCTTGCGCATGGCGAAGACCAGCTCGCTGCGGAAGACGTAGCCCTCGTCGATGATGTCGTAGCCGTACTGCCCGGCGAGCGCGGTGAGGCTGGTGTGGGTGTAGTGCGTGATGTGCTCGTCCTTGTACCCGCCCGGGGCGAAGAAGCCGTACAGCGGTTCGATCGTGCGCCAGCCGATCGTGGCGTAGTCGGGCGTGCCGAGGATGAGCAGGCCGCCGGGGCGCAGCACGCGCGTCAGCTCCTCGAAGATCGCCGGGTCGGCGGGCAGATGCTCGATGACCTGCGAGCAGACGACGCAGTCGAAGCTGGCGGTGGCCATCGGCAGCGCGGTGATCGAGCCGCGCACCAGCGGCGTGCCGTAGCGGCGCATGTAGCGCAGCTTGTTGGCCAGCACGTCGAGGCCGACGGCGTCGTTGAGGCTCTGCAGAATGATGCTCGAGCCGCAGCCGACGTCGAGCGTGCGGCCGGCGCCGCGCGCCATGGCGGTGATGATCTCGTGGCGGCGCTGCTGCCAGTAGCGCTGCAGCGGGATGCGGCTGTAGAACGCGCGCTCGTCGTAGTCGGCCGATTCGATCGAGCTGCGCAACCGCCACAGGCGCCCGAAGGCGCGCAGCAGGTCGACGCCGAAGGCGACGATGCGCGCGTTCGAGGTGCCGCGGTCGCGCGGGAAGTAGGTGAACGGCACCTCCTCGACGCGCCACCCGTCGGCGTAGGCCTTGACCAGAATCTCCTCGACGATGTCGAAGTTGCGGCCCTCGAGCGCCAGGCCCTGCAACGCGCGGGCGTTGTACAGCCGAAAGCCGCTCGACATGTCGTGCACCGGCAGGCCGAGCCCGTAGGCGAAGAAGCGGTTGAGCACGCGGCTGAGCACTTTGCGGTGCACCGGCATGTAGGCGACGCCGCCGGTGACGTAGCGCGAGGCGATGACGAGGTCGGCGCGTTCGCGCGCGCGCCACAACTTGCCGACGAAGTCGGGGTCGTGCGAGAGGTCGGCGTCGAGCGTCAGCACCCAGCGCCCGCGCGCCGTGGCGAAGCCCGTGCGCAGCGCGCCGCCGTAGCCGGGGTCGCGCTGGGTGACGACTTCGGCGCCGAGTGCCCGCGCCACGTCGGGTGTGCCGTCGCGCGAGCCGCCGTCGACGACCAGCACTTCCCAGGTACAGCCGAGCGTGCCGAGCACGCGCTGCAGACGCGGCAGCAGGGCCTGGACATTGTCGTGCTCGTTGAGCACGGGGACGACGGCGCTGAGCTCGATCGGTGCGCTGGTCATGGCGGTGGGGCGCTCCTCTGCACTGCCGCGGCGGCGGCAGCCGGCTGGCCCGGCAGGTTCAGGCGCACGATGCCGCCTGCCCCGGGGTCGACGACCAACAGCGCGCCGTCGGGCGCCCGCGTCAGCCCGACCGGCACCTGCACGGCTCCGGCCCCGACCTGCCCGCGCGTCTGTCCCTGCAGATCGTAGCGCAGAATCGCGCCGCCGCTGGGTTGCGACAACAGGACCTGGCCGTCGGCGATCAACGCGTGGGCGCCGGGCAGGATCGGCGACGGCGGCACCGGCCACTCGCGTTGAAAGCTGAGATCCGGGCCGAGTACGACCAGGCGCGGGTTGACGCCGTCGACGACGAAGATCTCCCCGTCGGGCCCGAGGGCGACCGTGGTCGGCTGGTCGAGCGGCGCGCTGCCGCGCGGCCCGACGGTAGTGGTGACCTGGCCGTCGGGCGCGACGCGCATGACGCGGCTCTGCCCGGTGTCGGCGACCACCACGCTGCCATCGGCGTCGATCGCGATGTGATTGGGGAAGTATGCGCCCGGCAGCACGATGGTGCGCAGCAGCGCGCCGTCCGGACCCAACACGGCGACGAGATCGCGCTTGGCGTCGAGCACGTACGCGTTGCCGTCCGGCCCGGCCGCGACCGCGCGCGGGTCTTCGAAGGCGTCCTTGTCGATGCCCGCCACGGCCCCGAGCGGTACGCCCTCGGCGGAGTACCGACGCACCTGCTTGGTGGTCGGGTCGACGACGAAGAGCACGCCGCCGCTGGCGACGGCCACTTCGCGCGCTTCGGGCAGGTCGGCCAGCGCCAACCAGACGCGCGGGCGGGCGGGCTGCGCGCGCACCGGCGCCAGCCGCGGCGGCTGCACCGAGGCTCCGCGGGCGGCCTGCGCCTGGGCCACGCGCACCGCCGGCAGCGGCCGCGGCTCGCGCACCGCGTCGGGTGCGGCGGCGATGAGGTCCTGCGGTTCGACGATGTGCACGTGGTACACGGCGATGCCCGCCGTCGTCTTGAGGATGTCGGTCTTGCCGTTCGGGTACGCCTGCTGAATGGCGCGCAGCCGTTCGGCCCCTTCGGGCCAGAAGTAGTCGACGATGAAGACGATGCCCTTGCTCTCCGGAATGCGGCGCAGCGGCAGGGGCAACGGGTCCTCGCGCACGTCGACGCCGTCGACGTCGGGAATCAGGAAGCGCTCGGTGTCGTAGAGCAACGAGGTGCGGCCGAGGAGGTAGACCTGGTAGCGGTCGTTCATCGCCGCGGCGTAGTGGGAGAGAATCGTGTTGCCGCCCGCGGTCTGCATCTGCCCGATGTGGAGCACGAAGTAGTCCTGGTAGTTCTGCTGGGCGCTGAGAGCGAGGAAGGCGAGCGCGGGCACGGCAAAGATCCAGGTGCCCCAGCGCCCGAGCAGGCGGCCGCTGGCGCGCCACCCGGCGTCGACGACCAGTGCCGGGAAGAGAAAGAGCACCGGTACGGCGGCGATGACGCGCGGCGAGAACATGGCGTCGATGGTGAAGATCGAGCCGAGCACGAGCGTCAGCCAGAACCAGAGGGCGACCAGGAAGTACGAACGGCGCCACGCGTGCACGGTGACCGCGGCGACGCCGACGACGAACAGCGCGCTCGCCCAGAAGTCGATCAGCGGGCCGCGGTGATTGTGTTGCAGGCTCGTTTCGCCCCGCCAGTTGAAAGCGGTGAGCGTGTGTACGGTTTGGATGCGCAAGACCTCGCCGATCGTCTTGACCTGGTAGCTGTACAGGGCGTGATTGAGACTGTTCTTCGACAGGATGAACACGCCCTCGGTGCGACTGGTGAAGGCTTGCGGATCTTGCGAGAAGACGATCGTCATCGGTGCCAGGAACAGCGCCGCGCCGAGCACCAGCGCGGCGATCCCCGGCGCCTGGCGGCGCAGGAACCCGCGTTCGCTGATCAGCGCATAGCCGACAAAGGCGGCGCCGAGCACCGGGGCAAGGCGGGCGGCGTAATACACGTTGACGCACAGACCCATCGAAAAGCCGGCCAGCAGCCAGCTCAGGACGCGGCGAGTCTGCAGGGCGCGGACGAGGAAGTAGAGGACCAGCAGCGTCGCCACCTGGGCCTGGACGTAGTTGATGCCGGAGCGGCTGAAGTGGATGTGCCAGTGCGAGACGGCGAGCAGAAACGCCGCCACGGCAGCGATGCGGCGCGAGAACAGACGCTTCGCCAGCAGGTACAGCAGCAGCACCGCCAGCGTGCCCTGGATCACCGAGGCGATGCGGAATCCCCACAGGTCTTCGCCGAACAGCCACATCACGGCGGCGGAGATGGCGAAGCTGATGTTCGGGATCTGGTACCATCCGACGCCGAACAGGTTGGGCACCTCGCCGTGCAGGATGCGGCGTGCCTCGAGCCCGCACGCGGCCTCGTCGCCGTGCACCTCGGGCGGGATCTGCACCAGGTCGGGCAGCCGCAACGCCACGGCGACGGCGAGGATGGCGATGACGAGGGCTATCTCGAGCCACTGCGCGCGACTGGGGCGGCGCCAGGCGGGAAGCAGGGCGCCGCGGCCGCCGATCCACAGCGCCAGGGCGGTCAGCAGCAACCCGACGCACCAGTAGTCGAATGCGGGCGCGTAGGCGGCCGCGGTGTCGAGGATGTGTACGGCGTAGCCGACGGCGCCGATCCCGGCGGCGAGCAGAACGACGCCTGCGGCGCGGCGCCAACGATTCGGCGCGTCAGCCACCGGCGCCGCGGCGGGCTCGGGCAGCGGCACCTCGCGATCGATGAACCAGATCGCGCCGCTGCCCAGGACCGCGGCGAGGGCATAGAGCCATACCGCCTGCTCCAGGCGGCCGAGCGGCGCGATCTGGTACTGCGCCCACAGGGCCGTGCCCACGCTGGCCGCCCACACCAGCAGCGCGCCGGCGAGCAGCCATGTGCGGCGCGTGGGCCGGCGGGCTTGCGGCAATATGGGGTCGAGGGCTGTCTCCGTCACGCGGTCGGACACGCTCCTCTCCGGACCCCGTTCACGCCGGCGCGCAGGCCATGCCTCGCGATAGGCGCGGGCGGGCAAACGCGCACGGCGTTCACCTCGGGGCATGATCTCGCGGTTGATACGGCGCAGCGCACCGGCGGAAACTGCCACATTGTGGCGCTCGTGCCAACGTCGGGTGGCTGCGGCCGCGTGTGTTGTGTTCCCGGAGGCTCGCTTGACAGGGGTCGGATTCTCGGCGAGCATCGCCGTCTCGGAACTGCTAGGAGTGAAGAGTGCAACGGGCTCAGGTAACAGCGATTGCAATCGCAGCTGCCGCACTCGCCGTGTTCGCCCTGGTGCGGCTGTCAGGCAGCACGTGGGTGTCACTGGGTGGCGACACCGAGTCGGAAGTCGAGTCGGCGGCGCCGGACCCGCACAGTAAAGCGGGCGAGGCCGGCGGCCGCGCCAGCGAGTGGGGCGTAGTGCCGCGCGCGGGATCGGCCGTGGCCGGTCCCGGTGGCGTCAAGCGCGCCCAACCCGGCGGTCCCGGCGAGCGCGTGGGCGCGGCGGGCGGCGCGGGCACTGCCGGACGCGGCAGCGCGGCGGTGGTTCCCGGCGGCCCGTCCGCGGCCGGCCGTGTCGTCGGCGGAGCCGCGGGTCTGTCGGGTGCGGCGCGCGGCGGTACCGGCGGCAGCGGCGCGAAGATCGCCGACGTGGCCGGAAAGGCCGGCGGGTCGGGTAAGGTCGAGCGGCGCGAGCAACTGGTCGATTTCCTCGCCGAGAACGCGGGCGGGGCGAAGGCGGAGAAGGACGGCGAGACGGCAGACGGCGAAGCGAAGCCCGAAGGCGAGGACGACGTGATGTTGTCGGTGCCGCTCGACAGCGCGTCGGGAACCCTGGCGGAGGACTCCACGGCGCCGGTGGTCGAAGAGGACATCAAGTTCGCCGATGACGGCGTCGGCGTGAAGTTCGACGCCAACTCGACGCTGGCGTTTCCCGACGCGGGCAACGTGCGCGGCGATGCGGGTTCGTTCACGTTCGACATCGAGCCCGAATGGAACGGCGGTGACGAAGGCGACCATTCGCTGGTCAACATCCGCACGCCGAACCAGCCTGACAATTTGCTGCGGTTGTTCAAGAACGGTCGCTATTTGCGCTTCATCTTCGCCGATGAGTCCGGACAGGAGCGCGACATCAGCGTGCCGATCGACAGTTGGAACGCCGGCGAGCGGCGCACCATCACCGCGACGTGGGGCGATGCGTTGACGTCGCTCTACATCAACGACGAGTTGGTCGGAACCAACACGTACGAGGGGCAGCTGCAGATCCGCCCCGGTACGCCGCTCTACCTCGGCTCGGACGTCCCACAGGCGCCGGCGACGGGGGCCAACGCCACGATCTCCAACTTCTTCGTCTTCGGCCGCGCGCTGGGACGAGACGAAATCGGCCAGCGCATCTCGTCGCGGTGACGCCCGCGCGCACCGATCCCCCGCGGCCCTCGGGCGACGCGACGGACCCGCCACAGGCGCCCGACGGCAGGTCCGGCGGTTGGCCGCGTTGGCCGCGCTGGCTGGTGGCGCTCAACCTGGCGGTGCTGGCGGCCGCGATCGTCGTTCCCACCTGGCTCAGCTCCGCCGATGAAGCCGCCGGCCGCGTGTGCCTGGCGTGGTTGGCGCCGCTGTTTGCCGGCGTAATCGCGATCAGCCATTCGCTGCGGGGTTTTGCGATCGGCGGTGTTCCGGTGGCGGCGGGGCTCGCGGTGCTGCTCTATGTGGTGGCGCGCTTCGTTCCCTGGTTGAACGGCGGTGTCGCGCGCCCCTCGCGTTGGGTCCGGCTGGCGCCGTACGCCGAGGCGGCAGCGCTGTGGACGCTGACGCTGGCGGTGGCCGCCTATCGATTCTACGCCCTGAACCGCATCCTGCCCGACAACATCGGCGAGATGACGTTCTCGGTCATCGCCGCGTCGGACTGGCATACCATGCTCGAGGTCAACGCCGGCGCGCTGAACGCGCCCTGGGCGCCGCTCGGGCTCTTCTATTTCATGCTCGAAGGCGCGCTGCTGCCGTTTACCGGCTCGACGCTGCTGACCATGCGCATCGCGGCGGCGGTGATGAGCGTGTTGGTGACGCAGATCCTCTATTTTCTGGTGCGCCTGATGGGCGGACCGCTGGCGGCCATCATCGCCGCGGTGTGGTACGCCGCCTCGCCGGTGGAGATGGTGTGGGCCCGCCACGACATGTTTCCCTTCAACTCCGCCAGCCCGATCGTGCTCGGGCTCGCCATCACCACGTATCTGGCGGTGACGCGCTTCCGCACCGGCTACTGGGTGGCGACCGCGTTGCTGATGGGCGCGACGTACCATCTGTTCGCGTCCGGCTTCTCCGGCTTCCTGGTGCCCATCGGAGTGCTGATCTGGCTGGCGCTCTTCGACCGCCCGCGGCTGCGCCGTTGCGGCTGGAACGTGCTGTGGGTGGCGGCCGGGCTGTTTCTCTGGACGGTGGGCCGCTCGCTGGTCGAATGGTCGGCCTACGGCACCTGGCAGTGGCTCAACCCGTACGACCCGCGCCTCGGCTCGCGCGTGCTGCGCGGCGGCGGGTGGGGGGCCTGGAAAGAGCTCTGGGCGAACGTGACGTACGTCGTCGACCGTCTCTACGTCGGCCTGCCCGACGACGTGCATCAGACGCCGATCGGCATCTTCGGCATGCCGCGCGTCTACGTCGACGGGCTGGTGGCGATCTTCTTCTCGGTGGGAATGGCCTGGGCGTTCTTCAACCGACGCCAACCCGCCGCGGCAGTGCTACTGGCTTTGTTCGCCGCGTCGCTGCTGCCCGGCATTACGTCGATCGCGGCCGCGCATCGCATGGCGGTGGCGTTCCCCGCCATCTCGGCGCTCGCGGCTCTCGTCGCGGCCGGCGGGTTGCGCCGCGTGCAGGCGCGCCTGGGGACGGTGGGCGGGGTGCTGAAGGTCGCGCTGCCGCTGGTGGTGTTGCCGGCGATGTTCCTGCGCATCGGCGGCGCGTACTTCGAGCGGCCCCTGGCCGAGCCGCCGCACATGACGGTGTTCAAGGCGGTGCGACCGTTTCTGACCCCCGGCACGATCGCGGTCGTCGATCTGCCGGTCGGGATGTCGATCGACGTCGTGTACCAGATGTTCGACCAGCTGCGCAGCGAGCCGCTGTCGTTCGTCATGGTCGAGGAACACCCGTGGACGGTGCCGATCGAGCCGCCGGTGCCGCAGCTGACGCACCTCTTCTACCGCGAAACGGCGCTCAAGTACCGCGTCACCGAGCTGGCGGCGATGCACTGGACACGCGCGGTCTACTTTCTGCACGACGCCATCGACGGCCAGCGCAAGCTGGCGCTGCTGCAGGCGCGCTTTCCCAACGCCAAGGTCACGGTCGTGCGCACGCCGACGTGGCGCCCCGGATACGACTTCACGGCCGTCGAAGTGCCGCTCGACAGCTGATCGAGCCGGCCGTGCTCTTCCGGTCCCCCTCCTTTCCAAGGAGGGGCTAGGGGAGGTAGCGCACTTTATCTGAAACGGGTGGCGGCCACGTCGACCTCCCCCAACCCCCTCCTTAGGAAAGGAGGGGGCTTCAGACGAAAGGGAGGGGCTTCAGACCGCCCGTCGCGTCTCAGGGCGGCAGCGCGCCGCTGGCGACGACGGTGTCGTCGGCGCTGCCGTCGGGGCGGGCGAGGCGGGCCGAGAACCACCAGTCGCCGACGGTTTCGATGCCCTTGATCAGCAGTGTGTTGTCGCCGGCGCGCAGCGGCAGCGGCACGGTGCGGATCTCCGACTCGGTGAGCATCAGGGGCCGCAGGGTGATCGGCGCGCCGTTGAGCCAGATGATCATCTCGTCGCGCGAACCGACCAGCTCGAGCACGGCGGTGTGCGCCGCGGGACTCTTGAGCACGGTGCGCAGATAGGCGGTGATGAACTCCGGGTTGCCGTCCGAGCCGCTGATGCGATTGCCGAGGTACTGGTTGAGCTCCACGACGCCGGCCACGGCGCGGTACGGCTCCCAGCGCGGCTGGAAACCGGGCAACACGGGCTCGACGGCCTGCATGGTGATGGGGTCGACCTGCATCGCCAGCCGCTTCTCGTTGACCGGGTTGTCGAACGCGGCGAGGAGTTGCCACGACTCGATGAAGTGCTTCGGCTTGGGGTTGCGCAGCAGGATGAACGCGGGCACGCCGCCGGGGCCGTTGATGTCGACGCGCTCGTCCCATGACTCGAAGAACAACAGGTCCGTCGGCACGGCGGCGAACAGGGTCGGCCGGCCCGGGACGTACCAGCGATCGAGCTCCATCGGCCGCACGCCGAGGTAGTCGGTCTCGGCGTTGCCCCACTCGCTCAGCCGCAACGGTGGGCGGCGCAAGTAGAACAGCTCGTAGATGTAGGGGTTGTTGACGCTGGTGGTCGAGTAGACCATCGCCGTGTCCGGCGTGCGGCGCTCTTCCATGAGGCGCAGCAGGTCGCGGTAGCCGTACTGGAAGCCCTCGATGCCGACGGCTGCATAGGTCGGGTAGACGGTGAAGTAGTGGTGGAAATACTCGCTGCTCTCGCGCGCCAACGGCACGGCGGCGGCGACGGTAAACGCCGCCACCGCGACGCGTTGCGGCCAACGCCACGGCAGCACCCGGCGCACCAGCGCCATGACACGCTCGAAGCCGATGCCGGCGAGCACGGCGAAGATCAGCGTGCCGAGAAACGAGCGCGTCGAGTTCGGCGTCTCGCGCGTCACCGCGGCGCCGAGCGGGTAGAGCACCAGCCACAGCAACAGCAGCTTGCTCGAGCGGCCGCCCTGGAACAGACAGGCCAGGGCGCCGCCGGCCGCCGCGACCACCAGCGAGACATAGAGCACGCCGTGGCCGCGCACGCCGTGGCGCAGGATCGGGTCGCCCGTGCGGAGGAGAAACTCGGGGCCGAAGTAGACGGGCCAGTTCTGGCGCAGAATGAGGTCGAGCTTCTCCGAAAGCGGAATCGGTTGCACGAGCACCGACACCTGCTGCACGTAGACCGAGGCGCGGTCGAGGTGGCGCAGGTAGAAGATGGCGAAGGGCAGCGCGATCAGCAGCGCCAGGCCGGCGGCCTGCAGCGCCCAGCGCCGCTGCCGCCAGACGGCCGGTGCGGCCAACATCACGGCGACGCCGACGTACAGCGGCACCATCAGCTGCGACACGGCGTAGACGTAGAGACAGAGCGCAAAGTTGGCTGCCGCCAACAACCAGTCGCGCCGCGTCGGCGCCGCACCGGTGGCGCGCATGAGGAAATACACGCCGAGGCCGAAGAAGAACGGGAAGCCGACCAGCGAGAAGGCGATGCGGCTGAAGTGGAAGTGCCACGGCATGACCGCCAGCGCCACCGCGGCGGCGAGGCCGGCCAGCGGACCGAACACCTGGCGGCCGAGCAGGAAGGCGACGACCACGGTGGCCGTGCCGTACAGCGCCGCCTGCAGGCGGGTGGCAAACTCGGTCAGGCCGAACAGGCCCACCCAGAGCATGCTGGGGTAGATGTCGAGCGGGTACTTGAAGGCGAAGAACGACCAGATGAACAGCGGAAAGACTTTGCCGTGCTCGTCGCGGCCGGTGTGCAGCAGCGAATAGGCGTTGTAGCCCGCTGCCGCCTCGTCGCAGAAGAGGCCGGGCGGCACGTCGCCGAGCCGATAGACGCGCAGCGCGAAAGCGAAGACCGTCACCGCGCCGAGCGCCACCCAGTGCCAGCGCGCGCTGTTGGCGTCGTCCGCTCGCGCTGCCGCAGATGCCATGGCTCCCTCTCGCGCCTCGTGCCGCGCCGCCGGTCTAGGGAATGCCGGCCGGGATGGGGATGCGCGCCAGGCGGTTCTCGAGGTCGCTGATCACCAACTCCTTGCCGCCCGGCATCAGCGCGATGCCCATCGGCTGCTGGAACGGACCGCTGTGGTCTTCCGTGCCGCGGATCTCGGTCAGCAGCTTGCCCTCGCGGTCGTAGGCGCGTACGGCGCGCTCGAGCGGCACCGTGACCCAGATCGTGCCGCCCTTGGTGATCGCCATGTAGGGCTCCGAGAACACCTTGCGCTCCCAGCCCTTGACCGGGAAGGCGCCGAGCAACTTGCCGCTGGGATCGAAGATCTGCACGCGGCTGTTGCCGTTGTCGCAGACATAGACGCGGCCCTCGGCGTCGGTGGCGATGCCGACCGGCTCGTTGAGCTGACCGGGCTCGCTGCCGTTGCCGCCCCAGTTCGGCCCCTCGGCGCCGTTGATGTCGAAGCTGCGCACGCGGTGGTTGCCGGTGTCGACGAGATAGACGCGGTCGTTGGGTCCGAGCGCGATGCCGCGCGGCCCGAAGAAGGCGCCGCCCCACTCGCGCAGATACTTGCCCTCGACGTCGAACACCTGGATGCGCTGGTTCCAGGTGTCGGCGATGTAGACCTGGTCCTTGGCGTCGATCACCACGCCCGCCGGCTGCTTGAACTGACCGGGCGCGCCACCCTTTTGACCCCAGGCGGCGACGAACTCGAGCTTGTCGTTGAACTTTTGAATGCGGTCGTTGCCGAAGTCGGCGACGTAGACGTTGCCGTGGCTGTCCGCCGCCAGGCCGCGCGGCTGGCGCAGGTCGCCTTCAGTGGCCTGCTCGCCCGCGGCCTCTTCCTCGGCCGGTACCAGCGGCACCTGCTCGATGGTCGTGATCGGCATCGCGCCGGTGAACTGGCCCTGCACGGCGAAGACGGTCACGCCGGCGTTCTGGTAGACCGGCTGCAACAGGTCGGCCCACGTGCGGAAGCGCTCGAGGTTGCCGCCGGCGTACTCACGCCGCTCGACCTTGCCGACGAAGACCATGGCGACGTGGTAGCGCTGCAGAATCTCGGCGGCGACCTTTTCCTGGTCGGTGGTGTAGAGCTTCTTGAGATCTTCCTTGCGGCGGTTGATGTCGGGCCACTCGTGGGCGCGCTGGTGGACGTGGTAGTCCCACCCCAGCACCGTCGGCAGACCGGTGTTCATCGAAACGCGCGCGTAGTCCTGATACGACGGCCCGTACGCCTCGGCGATGACCGGGATGCCGGGGATCTCGCGGTTGAGCCACTCGTAGGCCGCCGCCTCGTGCGGCTCGCGCAGGGCGAGGTAGGCCGTGCCGTCGAGCGACGGGCGCGGCGTCTCGACGCGGTACGTGGTGATGACGCCGTGGGTGGCGGTGACGGCAGTGAAGACGCTCACCGCGATCAGCAGGGCGAGCCCGCCTTGCCAGACGCGCCGCAGAGCCGAGGAGCGGATCAGCCCGGTCCACAACTCGTAGGCGGCCGCGGCGCTGGCGAGCGCGAACAGGAACCACGCCTCGAGGTAGAACTTGAAGACCGTGTTCATGCGGTCCCAGATGTGGACGACGTCGACCCCGGCGGTGACGAAGAACGAGAACGACAGCAAGATGGCGACGAAGCGCTGGCGCGGCAACAACGCGCGCTGCAGGGCGAGGTGCGCCGCCAGCACGCCGAGCAGCACGAGGCCGATGCGGACCGACGCCGGGTCGGGCAGGGAGAGGGCGCGATGGATGGTACGGTCGGACGACAGCAACGCGGCGAGAATCGCCAGGCCGACCAGCCAGGGCAGCAGGCTGCGCGCCCAGCCGAGGCGCTCGCGCCCGGCCGGCAGCAACTGGCGGCGCCAGAGCGCGAACAGGTACGGCACGGCGATGAACAGGAAGAGCCCGAAGATGGTGGCGAAGTCGTAGATGCGCGCGAAGGCGTCGCCTTCGAAGCCCCAGTTGGGCGGCGGCGCGGTCCAGTCGTGCCAGTACGGATAGTAGAGCGCGTACGACAGGACGAGGAGCGCCGCGGTGGCGATCGACGCGCCGGGGATGACGATGAAGATGGCGAGCCCGGCGCAGGCGCCCTTGAGCGCCGACCACAGCTGCTCGGTCGGGCGCTCCAGCCACTCGGCGGTCGGGCGCAGCAACTCGGGCTGCGTCTGCTGCGCCCAGGCGAGCAGGCCGACCGCGATCAGCAGTACCAGCACCACCGCGCTGCGGCCGCGCCCGAGCGGCGAGCGCGCCAGCGCCACGATGCCGAGCAGGAAGGGGAAGAACGACACGTAGGTGAACGTGCTCCACGTGTTGGTGATCATGATCGCGCCGAGCGCCAGCGCCAGCAGAACGTAGAGCGCCAGGGCGCGAATCGGCTGCGTGACGTCGTGGCGGCGCACCCACCAGATCGCCAGCGCGACGAAGGTGAGCGAGAACGGCATGACCAGCACGTGCGCGTGCAGGTCGGCGAACAGGAAGCTCCAGAACGGGTACTCGTTGATGGTGTCCTTGATCACCCGCGAGGTGGCCCAGAAGTAGTCGAAGTTGAACACCTTGCGCGCGATGGCCTCGCGCGGGCCGGCGAGGTTGCCGATCAGGGTGGTGAAGACGGCCGCCAGCACGCCGACGCGCCAGCGGTCGCTGAGCGCGCAGCCGGCGGCGAAGGCGGCGGCCGCGGTGAGGCCGGCGAACAGCGCGATGCCGAGGTTGAAGGTGATGCCGGGGTGGATGTTGCACAGCTTGCCGAGGGCGGCGACGATGTAGTGGCCGAAGTAGCTGTAGTGCAGCGTCGAGCCGGCGAACCACGGCTCCGGCGGCGGCAGCCGGGTGGCGCGGGTCAGCGAGTTGAGGAAGGCGAAGTCCATCGGCTTCTCGCCCCAGTACGCCTCCGGATTGAAGGCGCGCACGGCGAGAAAGAAGATGAACGCGCCCCAGAACAGCAACTCGGCCGGCCGCCACTCGGCGCGTCCCGCCGCGGTCGTGGTGCGGCGGTGCGCCAGCACGCCGATCAGTACCAGCCCCACGGCGGTGACGCCGAGCGTGCCGCGGGTGAAGTCGACCTGGCCGTAACTACACAGCAGCCAGGGCACCCAGGCGAAGACGAGCACGCCGAAGACCTTGGCCAGCGCGTAGGCGCCGGGGACCGGCAGCCAGCGGCGCAGGATCGGATAGGCGGCGAGGCCGAGCACCTCGACCAGGGCGGCGAACAAGATCAGCGCCAACAGGCTCGAGCGGATCGGCTCTGCCGCGCCGCCGCTGTCGAGCGCGGCTTCGCCGGCCCGCGCCAGCATCAGATCGGTGCGCGTCAGGCGGCGCGACGGCATGCCGCGCGTCACCTTGTCGTAGATCTCGTCGGCCGAGAGATGGCCGGTGTTCTGGAAGATGAGGACCTTCGGGTGGTCGTAGACGCTGATCGACTCGTCGGCGAGCTCGTCGGGCAGCTCGAAGCCGAACAACGACGGACGCGAGCCGTAGTCGTAGACGATGGTGTAGCCGAGGTCGCCGGCGAAGAGCAGATAGAAGTAGTTGTTGGTGAGCCGGTACTTGTCCGGCGCGCGGGTGATGGCGCCGTAGAGACGGTTGGTCTGGAAGGCGAGGTAGTCGGCCTTGGCGAGATCCTCGCTGATCGAGCGCATCTTGATCTCGCCGTCGTAGTACGGCAGCTCGATCACCTTGACGTCGGCGCGCTGGCGGCCGGGGAGATGGAACGGGAAGCCCTCGTCCCAGTGCTGCGTGACCATCGTGCTGCCCGGTGGGACGTGGCGGTAGACCCAGTCGGAGGCGGTGACGATGGTGTGCGGGCGCAGGTAGATCGACATGTGCGCGAGCAGAAAGGCGAGCGTCATGCCGAGCACGGTCCACATGGCGGCGCGGCCGATCCGCGAGCGCTGCGCCATCCCCCACAACCAGGCGGCGGCCCACAGGATGACGATCGGATAGATCGGCAGCAGGTAGCGGACGAACTTCACCTCGAACCAACCGGTGACGAGGAAGTACGGCACCACCCACGACAGCAGCACGAGATGTTCGCCCGAGCGCGAGCGAGCCAGGCCGACCACCTGCCGGGCCGTGGCCCAGATCGCCGCCAGGCCGAGGGCCGGCCCCATGCACCAGAGGACGATCTGCTGCAGCTCGTACAGGTACTTGGGCGCGCCGATGTACTGGTTGGTGTAGGGCAGCAGGCCGGCGCTGCGCACCATGCGGCCCTGCTCGGCGATGTGGCGCTGGAAGGTGTCGAAGTCGAGCAGCGCGTAGGGCTGGCCGATGGCGAAGCCGGCGAAGACGGCGAACAGCGCCACGAAGCCCTTGCCGAGCAATGGAACGATGCTGCCCTCGCGATAGGAGCGCACCAACAGGGCGACGCCGAGCGGGGCGAGCAGTGGCATGGCGCTGAACTTGGTGGCACCGGCGAGCCCGATGACGAAGCCGGCAAAGATGTAGTCGCGCCAGCGGCCGCGTTGGACGACGCCGATCAAGGCGTAGAGGGCGACCAGGACCACGAAGGTGAGGAAGTTGTCCGTGGTCATGAAGCGCGAGTTCTGGACGTGCAGTACGCAGGCGCCGAGCAGCGCGCCGGCGAGCAGGCCGACCTGGCGGTTGTAGAGCCGGGTGCCGAGCCCGATCAGCAACCAGACGGTCAAGGTGCTGATGGCGGCCGTGACGCCACGGCCGATCAGGATGGTGGAGTCGTAGTTGCGGAAGCTGTCGAACTGACCGAGCAGGCCGTTGACCAGACTGGTGACGTAGATCGGAAAGGTCCCGTAGTTGAACCACTGCGGGTTGAGCTGCAAGTTGCTGGGATCAAAGGAGATGCGGCCGACCGCATCGGCAATCGCCCGCTCATCGGGGTGGAAATGGTTGTTCTGGTCGAAATTCAGGCCGATGAAACGCACCAGGGCGGCCAGCCCGACGATTGCCAGCACCCACAAGAGGCGGCTGCGTTCAGCCCCGGCGCGCCCAGTAGAGACATCGTTTCCCATAGCTAAAATGGAGCGCACGCTATATAGAAACGCCCGGCATTGCAATTGACCAACGCGGCCGCAACGGCCGCGGGCGCGCCCGGCTCAGCGATCGGAGCGGGCGGCGATGGCGTCGATCTCGACGCGGGCCCCGCGCGGCAGGGCGGCGACGCCGACGGTGGCGCGGGCGGGGCAGGGAGCCGTGAAGGCGCGGCCGTAAATCTCGTTGACGGTGGCGAAGTCGGCGAGGTCGGTCAGGTAGATCGTCGTGCGCACGACGTCGGCAAAACCGAGGCCGGCGGCGGCCAACACGGCGCCGAGGTTGCGCATCACCTGCTCGGTCTCGGCCACCGTTCCCCCCGACACCAACTGACCGCTGGCCGGGTCGAGCCCGATCTGCCCCGACAGGAACACCAGCTCGCCGAAGCGGATGGCCTGACTGTACGGGCCGATGGCGTTGGGCGCCGAGTCGGTGTGGATCGCCGAGGCGGGCATGCGCGGGGTGCGGTTGCGACGCCGTCCGGCGCGGCAACTCACTGGCCTGCTTATGCGGCCTTGAGGACCCGGCCGGAACGGATGCAGCGCGTGCAGGCGAGAATCCGCTTCACGGTGCCCTTCAAATTGGCGCGCACCGGCTGCAGGTTCGGCTTCCAGCGGCGCTTGGTCTTGTTGTTGGCGTGGCTGACCCGGTTGCCGACGGACGGCCCCTTGCCGCACAGCTCGCATGATCTCATTGGTACCTACTCCCTGCTCGCCCCCGCCTAGTGTCCGGCGGAATGGCGGATGGAAACGAATTGAACGCCATTCCGTAACACAGGACTCCCAGCGAGGCAACGCGCGGGGCTAACTGGGGAGGCTCGGGTCGGGATCTGGTTGCGGGGGATCGGTGCCGTCTTCGTCGTCGCCGAACAGCATCGCCACCGCGACCAGGGCCATGATGTTGCCGGCGAAAATCGTCGCGGCGGGCGTGTTGGTGCCGGCCGGGCCGCTATGCGGCTTCCTGTCTCGCGGCCCGTCCCCGTTCGCCATGATCGGCTTATAGCACGTGCCGGCGCCCGGGCACTGTGAAAAACGCAATCGGGTCAGCGCGCCATGCGCCGGATGATCCGGGTCGTCGAGTAGCCCGCCGCAAACGGCAGCGATTTGACGCGACCGCCGCGGGCCCGCACGAGGTCGGCGCCGACGATGCGGTCAGGGGTCCAGTCGCCGCCTTTGACCAGCACGTCGGGCTGCAGGGCGGCGATCAGCTCGTAGGGGGTGTCTTCGTCGAAGATGGTGACGAAGTCGACCATCTCCAGCCCGGCCACGACCTCGGCGCGGTCCTGTTCGCGGTTGAGCGGCCGGCCGGGCCCCTTGCCGAGGCGGCGCACGGAGGCGTCGCTGTTGATTCCGACCACCAGGGCGTCGCCGAGCCGGCGCGCCGCGCGCAGGTAGCGCACATGCCCGGGGTGGATCAGATCGAAGCACCCGTTGGTGAACACCACCCGCTGCCCGGCGCGGCGCAACGCCGCCAGCTTCCTTTGCAAAGCGCGGCGGCCCAGAACCTTTCGCGGCGCGTTCATCGACCCCGCATCCGTAACCGTTCCCGCCGCCGAAGGGAAACCCCCTACCCACGCCTGGCCAGAAGTTGTAAAGGCACAGGCTCGATGTTAGGAACCGCGCATGCCTGACTATCGCCGTCGGGCGGTGCGGGAGAACATGACCGTCCGCTTGGACGTCAATGGCATGATGTCGGAAGCCATTGGCGCGGAAGGGCTCGGGCGTGGAGACGTGGAGGCATTGGCCCCGCGCGCCGAGGAGACGGCGCGGCTGCTCCAGGCCCGACGCCGCAATGGCGAGCTGCCGTTCTATGACCTGTCGCAGCAGACCGACACGCTGAAGGCGATCGCGCAGCTGGCCGCCGCGGTGCGCCAGGAGGTCGACACGCTGGTCGTGCTCGGCATCGGCGGCTCGGCCCTCGGCACGCGCACCGTGATCAGCGCGCTGGGCGACGACAAGGTGCGCGTCGTGGTCGCCGACAACATCGACCCGTGGTCGTTCGGCAAGCTGCTCGACGGTCTCGACCTCTCGCGCACGGCGTTCAACGTCATCAGCAAGTCGGGCGAGACCGCCGAGACGATGGCGCAGTTCCTCATCGTCCGCGACCGCCTGCTGCGCGCCCTGGGGGCGATCGACTACAAGGACCACGTCATCATCACCACCGACGCCGAGCAGGGCCACCTGCGCCAGATCGTCAATGACGAGGGCTTTCGCGACCTGCCGGTGCCGCCCAACGTGGCGGGCCGCTTCTCGGTGTTGAGCGCGGTCGGACTGTTCCCCACCGCGGTCGGCGGCGTGCGCATCGAGGAGATGCTCGCCGGCGCGGCGTGGATGGACACGCGCACCAGCGCGCTGACGCTGTGGGAGAACCCGGCCCACGTGCTCGGCGCGCTGCTCTACCTGGCCGAGACCAAAAAGCGCAAGAACGTCGTCGTCATGATGCCCTACAGCGATCGGCTGCAGGCCTTCGCGGCGTGGTTCGCGCAGCTGTGGGCGGAGAGCCTCGGCAAGGCCGTCGACGTCGAGGGCAACCCCGCCCACACCGGGCAGACGCCGCAGTCGGCGCTCGGGGCGACCGACCAGCACTCGCAGCTGCAGCTCTACCTGGACGGGCCGCCTGACAAGGTGGTGGTGATGCTGCGCGTCGAGGATCACGGGCGCGAGATCGAGGTGCCGGCGGCGTACGCCGACCTCGAGGGCGTCGGCTACCTCGGTGGGCACGGGCTCGGCGCGTTGCTGAACATGGAGCAGCGCGCCACCGAGCTGGCGCTGCACAAACGCCAGCGCATGACCGCGACGCTGACGCTGCCGCAGGTCAATGCCTTCACGCTCGGGCAGGTCTTCCAGCTCTTCGAGGTGGCGACGGTGTTCGCCGGCGCGCTGCACCGCATCAATCCGCTCGACCAGCCGGCGGTGGAGGAGGGCAAGCGGCTGACCTACGGGCTCGCCGGGCGGCGCGGGTGGGAGGATCGCGGGGCGGAGGTGGAGAAGTGGTTGGCGGGCAAGTTGACGCAGTACATCCTGTGATCCCGGCGGGTGGCGACGGCCGGCGCGTGCGCGTGCTGCCGCAGGCGGTGGCCGATCAGATCGCCGCCGGCGAGGTGGTCGAACGGCCGGCGTCGGTGGTCAAGGAGCTGGTCGAGAACGCGCTCGACGCCGGCGCGCGCCACATCAGCATCGAGCTCGAAGACGCCGGCACGGCGCTGATCGCGGTGGTCGACGACGGCGAGGGCATGCAGGCCGACGACGCCGTCGCCGCTTTCGCGCGCCACGCCACCAGCAAGCTGCGCGAGGCCGCCGATCTCGAGCGCATCGCCACGCTCGGCTTTCGCGGCGAAGCGCTGGCGAGCATCGCGGCCGTGTCGCGCACGACGCTGGTGACGCGGCGCGCCGCCGACCTCGCCGCCACGCAGGTCGTCGTGCAGCACGGCGCGATCGTCGATGTGCGCGCCGCCGGTGCGCCGGCCGGGACGCGCATCGAGGTCGCCGAGCTGTTCGGCAACACGCCGGCGCGGCGCAAGTTCCTCAAATCGCCGGCGACCGAGGTCGGGCACGTCAACGAGCTGGTGACGCGCACGGCGCTGGCGTGGCCGCAAGTCGCCTTCGTGCTGCGCAGCGGCGGGCGCACGCTGGTCGAGCTGCCGGCGGTGGCCGAGGACGGCGAGCGCGTGCGCCAGGTGTTCGGCCCCGAGCGCTCGCTGTCGATGCTGCCGTTCGCCGGGCGCGGCGCCGGCGGCTACACCTGCGGCTGGCTCAGCACCTCACACCTCACCTTCCCGAGCCCGCGCCAGATCTACACCTACGTCAACCGCCGCTACGTGCGCGACAAGCTGGTTACACACGCGCTGCTGGCCGGCTACAGCACGTTGCTCATGCACGGCCGCTACCCCGGCGCGGTGGTCTTCCTCGACGTCGGCTTCGACGAGGTCGACGTCAACGTGCACCCGGCCAAGTCCGAGGTCCGCTTCCGCCGCGGCGGCGCCGTGCACGAGCTGCTCGCGCACGCCGTGCAGACCCGCCTGCGCGAGCAAGCGCGCGACCGCCCGCCGGCGGCCGTCGCGGCGGAAGAATCGGCGCTGCAGATGCCCTTGCCACGCACCTTCGCCTGGTCCGGCGCGCGGTCAATCCCGCCGCTGCGGCTGATCGATGGCGCGCCCGAAGCGGCGGGCTACAGCCCGGTGCCGGCGGCGCCTGCTCTTCATCCGACCGATCGGACCGATCGGTCGGATCCGTCTGATGCGCTGCGCCCCGCCCCCGAGCCAACCTGGAACCAACCCGGCCTCGGCTTCTTCGCCACCCTGCGCGTCGTCGGCCAGGTGATGAGCGGCTACCTGGTCTGCGAAGGCGCCGACAACCTGGTGCTGATCGACCAGCACGCGGCGCACGAGCGGGTGATGTTCGAGCGCCTGCGCACCGCCTACAGCAACGGCGCCGTCCCGCGCCAGCAGTTGCTGGTGCCGGCGGTGGTGGAGGTCGGCGCGCGCGCGGCGACGCTCATCGGCGAACAGCTGCCCGATCTCGACGCCCTGGGGTTCGAGCTCGAGCCATACGGCGGCGCCAGCTTTGCCGTGCGCGCCGTGCCGGCATTGCTCGCCGATACCGACCCGGCCCGCGTCTTGCGCGATCTGGCCGAGGACCTGGTCGAGATCGGCCGCTCGCGCCGCATCGCCGACGCAGCCGAAGCGGTGCTGGCGCGCCTCGCTTGCCACAGTGCGGTGCGCGTCGGCCAGGATCTGCGCGGCGAGCAGGTCCGCGCCCTGCTCACCGCCATGGACCACGTCGACTTCTCCGGCAACTGCCCGCACGGCCGCCCGGCGTATCTGGTCCTCTCCCGCAACGACATCGAGCGCTGGTTCAAGCGCGTGTGAGCGCGCTCTTGCCTCCGCTCCCCCTCCTTGCCAAGGAGGGGGTCGGGAGGTCGCTTCCCCTTCAGCGCAATTCCCCCGACGGTCCTAATGCACCGCAGTTCTGCTCACCCCATCCTCGCGCTCGTCGGCCCCACCGGCACCGGCAAGACCGCCCTCGCCCTGGCCCTCGCCGAGCGCCTCGGCGCCGAGATCGTCAACGCCGACTCGCGCCAGGTCTATCGCGGACTCGACATCGGCAGCGCCAAACCGAGCGCCGCCGAGCGCGCCGCCGTGCCGCACCATTTGTTCGACGTCGTCGACCCCGATCAACCCTTCCACTGCGCCCGCTACCGCGACCTGGCGCGCGCGGCGATTGCGGACATCGAAGCGCGCGGCCGGCGTGTGCTGCTGGTCGGCGGCACCGGCCTGTACATCAAGGTGCTGCGCTACGGCATCGCTGCCGGGCCGCCCCGCGATGCGGCATTGCGCGAGCGCCTCGCCGCGGCAGAGGATGACGCCCCCGGCACCCTGCACGCGCGGCTCGCCGCGCTCGACCCGACCGCGGCCGCGCGCCTGCACCAGAACGACCGCTCGCGTCTCATCCGCGCCCTGGAGGTCTGGGAGCTGACGGGCCGTCCGCTCAGCGCCGCGCAGGCAGCGCACGGCTTCAACACCCCCGAGATGCCGATGCGAGTCATCGGCGTCACCATGGACCGCGCGCGCCTCTACGCCCGCCTCGACGCGCGCTGCCGCGCCATGCTCGACGCCGGTCTGCTCGACGAGATCCGCGCGCTGTGGGCGCGCGGCTATGGCCCCGATCTCGCGCCACTGCGCAGCATCGGCTACCGCGAGCTCGGCGCGCACTTGCGCGGCGAATGCGATCTCGACACCGCCGTCACCGCCATGCAACGCGCTACGCGCCAGTTCGCAAAACGCCAGCTCACCTGGTTCCGCGCCGACCCGACCGTGGAGTGGCACGATGCCGAGTCCGTGTCGGCGGAGGAGATCCCCTCACTTTAGCGCGGGCCTGGCACCTGGGACCCGGGACGTCCCTTGTGCTACGAACGACCCATGTCACGCGAGGATCTCGTCGGGTCGCTGGAGCAACGCGCGCGTGCTCTTCGTCGGCATGTGATCGGCGCTGCCGCAGGGCAGTTCAGCCATGTCGGCGGGGCGCTGTCGTGCGCCGACATCATGGCGGCGTTGTTCTTTCATTGGCTTCGCCTCGACGAGTCAGCGGGTCGTCCCGACCACTTCCTGCTCAGCAAGGGCCACGCGGTGAGCATCCTGCACGCCTGCATGGTGGAGCTCGGGCGCATCGAGCCGGCGGAGATGAAGAGCGCCGGCAAGTCGGGCAGCCGCCTGGCCGGGCATCCGACGATGAAAGCGCCCGGCGTCGAGTTCGCCACCGGCTCGCTCGGGCACGCGCTGAGCGTCGGGCTGGGCATTGCCATGGGGGAGGCGCTCGGCGGTTCGCGCGCGCGCACGGTCGTGATGCTCGGTGACGGCGAGTTGCAGGAGGGAACGGTGTGGGAAGCGGCGCTGGCGGCGCCGCGCTTTGCCAGCGAGCGTTTGCTCGCCATCGTCGACTACAACCGCTTCCAGGCCGGCGGCTCGGTCGATCAGGTCCTGTCCCTGGAGCCGCTGGCCGACAAGTGGCGCAGCTTCCGCTGGAACGTGCTCGAGATCGACGGCCATGACATGGGCGCCATCCTCGCCGCTCTGGCGCAGGTGCCCGGCGCGAAGGGGCCGACAGTAATCATCGCGCACACGTTGAAGGGCAAGGGCCTGCCCGGTATCGAGGGCACCGAGCGGGCGCACTACGCGAAGTTGAAGGACGACGACGTGCGCCGCGCCCTGGAGGCTCTGGAAGCATGAGCGGCTACGCAGCGGCGATGTCGTCGGCCGAGGTGCTGGCCGAGTTGGCGGAAGCCGACGCCGACGTCGTTCTCGTGACGCAGGATTTCGGCCCGGTCGGCGCCTTCACGCGGCGCTTTCCCGAGCGCCACTTCGACGTCGGCATCAGCGAGCAGAACCTGATCGGCGTCGCCGCCGGGCTCGCGCATGCCGGCCGGCATCCGTTCGTGCTGGCGATGGCGCCCTTCGTCAGCATGCGCGGCTTCGAGCAGATCCGCGACGACTGTGCCTACAACCGCAACCGTGTAAAGATCATCGCTCCCTTTGCGGGCTTGGAGGCGGGGGCGTGGGGCGCGACGCATCACGCGCTCGAGGACATCGCGCTGCTGCGCACCATCCCCGGCATGACGATCGTCTCGCCCGCCGATCCCGCCGAGGCGGTGCGGGCCGTGCGCGCCGTGGCAGCGCTCGACGGCCCGGCCTATGTGCGCCTCGGTGTCCTGTCCCGGCTCGAGGGCTACAGCGCCGGGTTTCGCATCGGCGGCTCGGCGATGCTGCGCCAGGGAAACGACGTGGCGATCCTCGCCACGGGTGGCTGCGTGGCGTCGGCGCTGGCGGCGGCCGAACGCCTGGCCGGCGCGCAGATCAGCGCGCGAGTCCTCAATCTCTACAGTCTCAAGCCCATCGATGTCGCGGCGATCGAGGACGCCGCGCGCGACCTCGGCCGCCTGGTCACCGTCGAGGAGCATTTCGTCGCCGGCGGCCTGGGCGGCATGGTGGCCGAGATCCTCGCCGAGCGCGGCGCGGCGCGGCTGGTGCGGCTCGGGGTGCGCGACGTCTTCTGCACCGACATCGAGCCGTATCCCGACATGCTGCGCCGCCACGGCCTAGACGCCGGCGGCATCGAGGCGGCTGTGCGCGAGCTGCTGTCGCGGTAGGCGACTACAAGGGATGACTCAAGATTAGGAGGGCTCAGTCATGAAGCGAGCGATCATGGCGGCGGCAGTTGTGACGATGGCGATGGGCTGGGCTTTGGGAGCGGCGGCACAAACGGGCGGCGAGTGTCGGGGGGATTTCAACCTCGACGGCCGCGTCAC
>CAYVUV010000327.1:0-32358 GCA_964455095.1 uncultured Binatia bacterium (SeqCode) | reverse complement strand
GGCGGCACCGGCCTCGGCCTGGCGATCTCGAAGCGGCTCGTCGAGGCGATGGGCGGCGGCATCGGCGTGCGCAGCGCGCCGGGGACCGGGAGCACCTTCTGGTTCACAGCCCGGCTCGCTCCCCCGGTTGCGGCCGTGCCGACCTCGGAACCGGACATCGACCTGCGCGGCCTGCGCGTCCTCATCGTCGACGACAACGCCACCAATCGCACCATCCTCGAACGCCTGCTGCAGTCGCGCGGCGTCGTCACCGACAGCGCAGCGAGCGGACCCGAAGCGCTGGCGCGTTTGCGCGCCGCGGCGGACAACGGCGCGACGCCGCACGTCGCCGTCGTCGATCTCCAGATGCCGGACATGGACGGCTTGCAGCTGGCGCGTGCGATCAAGGTCGACCCGGCACTGGCCGACATTGGATTGGTGTTGTTGGCTTCGATGATCTGGGCTGGGCAACGCGCGACCGCCGCCGAGACGGGGATCGCCGCCACGCTGACCAAGCCGGTGCGGCGCGCGTCCCTCTTCGACACCCTGGCCCGCTTCACCGGGGCGCCCGCCCGCGCGCGACTCGCCGTCGCCGAGCGACCGACGACGGCGCGGGCGGGCAGCCGCATCCTGGTGGTGGAGGACAACATCGTCAATCAACGCGTCGCCGTGCGCATGCTCGAAAAGCTCGGCTACCGCGCCGACGTCGCCGGCAATGGCCGCGAGGCGCTCGACGCGCTCAAGCGGATTACCTACGACCTGATCTTCATGGACTGCCAGATGCCCGAGATGGACGGATTCGAAGCCAGTCGCGCCATCCGCGCCCGCGAGGCGCAAGCCACGGCGGCACCGCACGCACGTGTGCCGATCATCGCGATGACTGCGAACGCCTTGCAGGGCGACCGCGAGCGCTGCCTCGTCGCCGGCATGGACGACTACCTCGCCAAACCCGTGACCGGCGACGCGCTGGCGCGCATGCTCGACACCTGGCTAGCCGGCGAGCCCGGCAGTGCCACCCCGCCTCGCGGCTGAGTCGCCGCACCGCTTGCGCGCACCAACGCCGCCCCCTAGCATGCCGCCTCGATGCCCTGCCGTTTCGCCTTCGTGATGGATCCGCTCGGGCGCATTCTGCCCGACAAGGACACGACGTTCGTCTTCATGCTCGAGTCGCTGGCGCGCGGCCATGCGGTATATTTCCTGCGCGCCGAGGATCTCTTCGCGCATCGCGCCGTGCCGCACGGCGTGGCGCGGCGCGCCGAGGTGCGGCGCCCGACGGCGGACGATCCGACGCACTTCCGGTTGTTCGAGGAGTGCACCGAGCCGCTGACGTGGTTCGATGCCGTCTTCATGCGCAAGGATCCGCCCTTCGACATGGCGTACTTCTTCGCCACGCATCTGCTCAGCCTGGTCGACCCGGCGCGCACGCTGGTGCTCAACGATCCGCGCGGGCTGCGCGAGGCGAACGAAAAGCTCTACGCGCTGAACTTTCCCGCCGTGATTCCGCCCAGTCTGGTGACGTCCGACATCGCGCGCCTCAAAACCTTTCTCGAAGAGCTCGGCGGCGAGATGATCGTCAAGCCGCTCGACGGCGCCGGCGGCAGCGGGATCTTTCACGTCCACAAGAGCGACCGCAACCTGAACGCCATCCTCGAGAGCGCCACCGACACCGGCCGGCGGCCGATCATGGCGCAGCGCTACCTGCCCGAGATCCGCCAGGGCGACAAGCGCATCATCGTCCTCGACGGCGAGCCGCTCGGGGCCGTGTGGCGCATCCCGCGCGAGGACGAGCACCGCGGCAACATCCACGTCGGCGGCCGCGTCGCGCGGGCCGAGATCACCGCCCGCGACCGCGAGATCTGCGCCGCCCTCGCCCCGCGCCTGCGCGCCGACGGCCTGGTGTTCGTCGGCCTCGACGTCATCGGCGACTGGCTCACCGAAGTGAACGTGACCAGCCCCACTGGCATCCAGGAGATCAACGCCCTCGACGGCGTCGTCCTGGAAGCCGCCGTGATCGACCTGGTCGAACGCCGCATCGCGACCTTGTCGCGATAGCCCATCGTCGCTTTCAACACCCGTCACGCCGCGTCACCTTGACCGCCCTCTGGGCTTCCGGTAAGCGAAGGCTCACGTCGGCACGGGCAGGTAGCTCAGTCGGTAGAGCAAAGGACTGAAAATCCTTGTGTCGAGTGTTCGATTCACTCTCTGCCCACTCGCCGTTTGAAGCACGGTGAACGCCTCGGGGCGCGGATTCAGGCCCCGAGGCGTCACCCGTTCTGCACCGCGCCGGCTTTCCTCCCCGCACGGGTTGCGCTAGCAAAGGTAGCCAGGGAAGCGGCGCAGCGCCGGCGCGGCTCAGGTCGCGCGGACGCGGCATCGCCTGTACGAGATCAGGGAGGGGCCGTGCAAATTACGATTACCGAGCAGGAACGGGATCTGTTGGCGCGCGTGGTCGGCGCGCACCACGCGACACTGCGCGAGGAGATCCACAAGACCGAAGGACACGACTTCAAAGAGCAGCTCAAGGAGGAGGAGACGATCATAAAAGCCCTCCTCGCCAAACTCGGCGGCTCGCCTGCAGCGTGATCGCGGAGCGCACCCGCGCCGCGCTCCGGACAAGAAAAAGCCCCTGGGCTCACAGTGAGCCCAGGGGCCGAATGCCAAGACAATCGCCGCGGCTATTCGCAGTCGACGTTGACCTGCGAGAGCAGGTCCCCGATCGCCGAGCCGAAGAACGACACCACGCCGCGCAGCTGGAGCCCGCTGGTGCTGGTGTCGAGTTCCTCACAGGTAATCGGGCTGCCGGTCTCTTCGAAGGGGCCCAAAGTAGCGGTTCCATTGTTAAGGTGCATCAACTCAGTCATCGCCAGGTCGGTCGTCAACGGCACGCAGGTCGTCCCAACCGTGATGAGCAGGTCATCCGGGTTGCCCACGCACGGGTTGGCGTTCGGCCGCTCGACGATGAGATTGGTACCGAGGTTGCACTTCAGCCCGCCGGGCGCAGTCACCACGCCGGTGGCGCGTTCGATGCATTGGCACTCGCAGATGCTGCCGAAGCCGACATTGTCGGGCCCACTGCACGCGCCGCCCGGACAGGAGCCAACTGCGGTCGCGTCGCACGCGGCCGAACCCGCCGCGTCGCAGTTGCACGGCAGGTCTTTGCGCTCGCCGCCGTCGCAGAATCCCTCGCACCCTCTCTGGGTCAGGGTTGGGACCTTGTCCATGGCGGCGCAATACGCCTCGCACTGCGCACCGCACTGCTGGTTGCCGTTGCAGCCGTTCAACGACGTGTTCACCGCGGTGACGAGCTTGGCGATGTCGATGCCTTCGGAGCCGACCGGTGCAAACGCCGGGCAGGTGTCCAGCGCCTGGGTACCGAGGGCGATGTTGACGCCCGAGATCAGCTCGTCGATGCTGACGGCCGAGTCCGCATTGCAGTCGCCGGTGCAGCAGGTGCCGATGTTGCGGTCGGAGACCAGATCGACCGAGATGGGATTGCCGCCGTTGCACTGGACTTGACCGACGGGACAGCCGGTCGTCGGCAAGAGGCAAATGAAGCCGACACCGACGAGCTGTAAGGGCGCGAGGGTGACGATGTCGCACGTGCACTCCGCCCGCCCGGTCTCCGCGTCAGGGTCGCCGCAGTTTACGGCGAGCTCTCCGCGGGCCGGCAGCGCGGGCAGCGGCAGTGAGCCGCGCAGGACGATGCTGCTGCTCGACGCGAGGGTGCAAGCCTGCTCGGCCGCCGCAGCCACGCCGATACCCCCAAGAGACAGCGCTCCGACCAGCATGACGGTGTGCGCCCCGAATGACTTCAGCTTTCGCATAACCCCCTCCTTAAAGTGGTGCGGAATCGAACCGTGCGTACCAGGACCCTGTCGACTTCTACCTAAAGGCACCGCTCGCGTCAAAGAAACAGCGCGCACCGTACGGGACGAACCGCAGCTTGTAATGACCGCGCCGGCGCCGCTAAATGGAGTCATGCTTCGCCTCGCATGGGTGCTCGCCGGTGTTCTCGCCGGTGGATGGGTCGGACCCGCGCACGCGCAGGTGCAAATCGACGTCAATCGCCCGCGCACCCCGTTCGATTGCGACACGCCGCTCGGCAAGCAGTGGTACGGCTCGGAGAACCGCTGCCTGGAGGAACTGTGCGCCGGCGGCAACGTGACCAACGAGTACATTTTCGACAAGCACAACCGGCGGCGCGAGAATCCGTGTTACGGGCGCAACCCGTTCGAGCTCGAGGCGGACTAGGCTCCGCCGCGCGCGACACCATGGGCGCGCCCGCACCTCTCTCCAGTGCCGACACGGAGCGGCTGCGCTACGCCGCCGGCGCCGCGGTCGATCCGGCGCACAGCCTGCTGGGCAGCGGCTCGCTCACCTGGCGGGTCAATCGCGAAGCCGTCCTCCTGCTCGGCGGCGGCCGCGCGCTGCTGATGCAGGTGGCGCACCCGCTGGTCGCGGCCGGCGTCGCCGCCCACAGTCGCTTTCGCGACCAACCGCTGCAGCGGCTGCAGCGCACATTGGATCTCACCCTCACCATCACCTTCGGCGACGCCAGGGCGGCGCTCGCTGCGGTGCGCCGCATCGAGCGCGTGCACGCCGCCGTGCGCGGCACTTTGTCCGCGGCCGTCGGTCCTTTCCGGCGCGGCCGCCGCTACGCAGCCGGCGATCCGCGCTTGCTCTTCTGGGTGCACGCGACATTGGTCGACAGCGCGCTGCGCACCTACGAGCGCTTCGTGCAGCCGCTCTCACCCGCGGCGCGCCGGCGTTACTACGCAGAGTCGAAGATCGTCGCGCGCTTGTTCGGCGTCCCAGAGCGACTCATCCCGCCGATGTGGCTCGCGTTCGAGCGCTACATGCGCGACATGCTCGACGGCGATGTCCTCGCGGTCGGACCCGCGGGCCGTGCCATTGCCGACTCGATCCTCGACCCGCCGATGCCGATCGGTCTGCGGCAGGTCGTGTCCGCCACCGGCTTCTTCACCGCCGGCCTGCTGCCGCCCGCGTTGCGGACCCGGTACGGTCTGGAATGGAACGCCGGGCGCGAACAGGTTTTGGCCGCCAGTGCCGCAGCCATTCGCGCCGCCCTGCCGCTGCTGCCGGCGTTACTGCGCTACTTCCCCCACGCCCGTCGCAGCGCAGACGGGGCGCGGGTGGCATCCGGCCGCCAAAGCTGATTTGAACCGGCGATCAACCGGGAGAACGTGTGATGGGTGGACTGGCATTGTTGGCCTTCGCGCTCTGCGCCATCGTCGACTGGATGGCCGTCGCCAACCGGCGCACGACCGTCGAGTACATCGCCAAGCCCGCCGCCCTCGCGGCGCTGCTGGTCTACGCCGCGGCCTCGCCCGCCCCGTCGACATGGCTGCTCGCGGCGCTGGTGCTGTCACTGCTCGGCGACGTGTACCTGATGCTGCCGGCGAAACTCTTCATCGCCGGGCTGAGCGCTTTTCTGCTCGCCCATCTGGCGTACATCGCCGAGCTCGAAGCCTCCGCGGCATCGCGGCTGGTGTGGCTCGTGCTCGTGCTCGGGGCATCCTACCCGCTCACGACGCGGATCCTGCGTGCGGTGAGCGACCGCGGCACGCGCGGAGCCGTCGGGCTCTACATGTCCGTCATCTCACTCATGGTCGCCTCGGCCATCGCCTCCGGCGCGTGGCTCGCCGTCGCCGGCGCCCTGCTCTTCTTAGCCTCCGACGGTCTGATCGCCTGGAACCGCTTCGTCGCCCCGTTCGCGTCGGCGCGCACGGCGATCATCGTCACGTACCACCTCGGGCAGCTGGGGTTAGTCCTGGCGCTGCGCGTCTAACCTTTCGCGCAGCACTTCGACCATGGCGGCGTGGATGCGGCCGTTCGTCGCCAGCGTCTGGTGGCCGTAGAGATCGAACGGCGCCGCGGCGAAGTCGGTGACGACCCCGCCGGCCTCGCGGACGATCAGCGCCCCGGCGGCGGTGTCCCACGGCTGCAGCTTCCACTCCCAGAATCCGTCGAGCCGCCCGCAGGCGACCGCGCACAGATCGAGCGCCGCCGAACCGAGCCGTCGGATGCCGTGCGAGCGCAGCATGAAGTCCTTGACGAAGCCGAGATAGAAGTCGGCGTGCGTGCGGCGGTCGTAGGGAAAACCGGTGCCGAGCAGCGCGGCGTCGAGGCCGGGGATATCCGAGACCCGGATCGGCCGCCCGTTGAGCGTCGCCCCGGCGCCGCGGCGCGCCACGAAGAGCTCGTCGCGCGTCGGGTCGCAGACCAGGCCGAGCTGCAGCTCGCCGGCGCGCGCCAGCGCCAGCGAGACCGAGAACTGCGGATAGGAATGGGCGAAGTTGGTCGTTCCGTCGAGCGGATCGAGATACCACACGTAGCCGTCGCCCACCGGCCGCGCCGGACCGCTGCCGGCCGACGCCTCTTCGGCGACGATCTGGTGGTCGGGAAACGCGGCCCGCAGGCGGCCGACGATCAACGCTTCCAGCTCGCGATCGGTGGCGGTGACGAGGTCGATGGCGCCCTTGTACTCGATCGTCTTCGCCTCGCCCCACGCCGCGCGCAGCCGCCGCCCCGCTGCCTCGACCGCTGCGCGCGCCACCGCAATGATCTCGTCCATGGCGGCGACGAGTCTCACACCGCACCGGCCGGCGCAAGGCACCGCGCGTTGACAACACGCCGGAGGCTTCTTTAGGCTCCGGCCTCCATGTTCGAGACGGTGCTGGCGCGCAGCGAGCAGGTCGCCCGGGTGCAGGCGAACCGCGCGGTGCTGCGTTTTCTCAACGGCGTTGACTGGCTGATCCGCGATCCCAAGCAAGTCATCGGGCGCACGCCGTACGATGTCGTGCTGCGCGACGGCAAGCTCGAGGTGCGCCGCTACCGGCCCCTGGCGGACACGCCGCGGCGCCACGACCTGCCGGTGCTGCTCATCCCGCCGCTGATGGTGAAGCCGTTCATCTTCGACCTCCATCCCGGCCGCAGCCTGGTGCGCTTTCTGCTGCAGCGCGGCTTCGCCGTGTATCTGGTCGACTTCGGCGAGCCCGACGAGGCCGACAAGTACATCACCCTCGACGACTACGTCGTCGACTGGCTGCCAGCGGCCGTCGCGGCGGTGAAGAACGACGCCGGCGCGCGCGAGCTCTCGTTGCTCGGCTACTGCATGGGCGGCCTGTTCGCGCTGATGCACGTCGCCGCGAACCGCGACCACTCGGTGCGCAACATCGTCACCATCGGCGCGCCGCTCGACGTCAACAAGATGGGCCTGTTCGCCTGGGCGGCGAAGCTCGGCGGCGGCCAGGTCGAGCTGCTGACGCGGCAGATCGGCAACGTACCCGGCGGCCTGTCGAGCGCGGTGTTTCGTCTGCTGACGCCGATGAAGAACGTCACCCGCTACGCCGACCTGTTCATGAACCTGTGGGACCGCGAGTACGTCAACGGCTTCGACGCCATGAACCAGTGGGTCGGCCAGTTCATCGACTACCCGCAGGGCGCTTTCGTGCAGTTCGTGCACGACTTCATGCGGCACAACAAGCTGGTGCGCGGCAAGATGTCGTTCCGCGGCAAGGTCGCCGATCTGAACCGCGTGCGCGCGTCGATGCTGGTCTTCGCCGGGCGCAGCGACGCGATCGCGCCGCGCGCCGCCGTGCGCGCCGTGCTCGACGCCGTGGGCAGCGCCGACGTCACCTACGCGCTCGCCAACGGCGGGCACATGGGAGTGTTCGCCGGCACCACCGCGCCGCGGCAGGTCTGGCAGCCGACGGCGGAGTGGCTCGCCGCGCGCTCGAAGGCGCGCCACATGATCGAACGCCGCCCGGCGCGCAGTCGGCCGCGGCCGGCGACACGCGGGCCGGGGCGCTCGCGCCGCGCCGCCGCGCACTAGCGCCACGGGCCGCCGGGTACGGGGAGGGGGACGTCGTCATGTTGTTCGTCGCCGAATACGATCTGGAGTGGGATGCGCTCGAAGCGGCCGTCGCCAAGCGATTGGAATGGCCCCAGGTGTGCCCGGATGGGTTTCGCTTCGTCGGTGAGTACATCTGGAATGCCGGCACGCCGCCGCTGCGCGGCGTGGTGATCATCGACGCCGACTCGGTCGATGCGCTGAACCACTTCGTCCTGCACTACGGACCGACGCTCACCCTGCGCATCCATCCGGCCAGCGACGTCGTCTCGGCCATGGCCGGGCTCGGCGGCGGCGCACCCGTCAAACGGCGCCGGACACGCACGCGCAAATGAGTGTTGCGCGAATCAAGGAGGTACCATGACTCAGGCTCTGGAAGTCCCCGCCTGGATGGGTGACATCGATCCGGGCCAGATCGGATTCCCCTTCCCGATCGATCGCAGCCGCTACCGCAAGCAAACCGGCATCGCGTACAAGCAGACCCCGCAGGGCCCGTTGCATCTCGACGCCTATCGTCCCGCGGACGGCGACGGCCACCCGTTGGTGGTGATGATCCACGGCGGCGGCTGGGCGCGCGGTGGGCGCTTCGAGATGGGCCTCAGCAAGTGGGCCGGCTACCTGGCCTCGGCCGGCTTCGCCGTCGTCTCGATCGACTATCGGCTCGCCCCCGCGGCGCAGTTCCCGTCGCCATTTCAGGACTGTCTGGACGCGGTCGACTGGGCCGTCGAGCACGCCGACGAGCTCGGCGCCGACCCCGCGCGCGTCGGGCTGTGGGGCGATTCGGCCGGCGGTCATCTGGTGCTGCTGCTCGCCACATCGCAGACGCACCCGGCCTACGACGGCCCGCGCATGCGCACCGCGGCCGACCGACTGCGCGCCGTCGTGGCCTTCTATCCGCCGACCGACCTGCTGCGCCTCTACCGCGCCGAGACGCGCGGCGGCGGGATCACGTCGCTGGTGAAGGATTTCGTCGGGGCCGACCCCGACGCGGATCCGCAGCGCTGGCGCAACGCCTCGCCGATCGAGCAGGTCCACCCCGACGTGCCGCCGATCCTGCTCTTGCAGGGGACGCGCGATCTGCTGGTCCCGCACTCGCAGGCGACCAGCTTCGCCGAGCGCCTGCAAGCCGCCGGTGCCGACCATGAGCTGCACATTCTCGAGGACGCCGTGCACGGCTTCGACCGCGTGGCCCCTGGCACCGAGGCCAAAGCGTTGATCGAGCGCAGCCGCTCGTTCCTGCGCGAGCAGCTTGCATCGTGACGCAACCCATCGCGATTGGATCCGCGCAGCACAAAGAGCTCTTCTGTCGCGCGTTCATCGACTCGCACCGGCCCTATGACCCGACGCGGCTGGAGTGGCCGGCGCTCGACGCCGACAACGTCGCGCGGCTGCGCGCCATGCCGTTCTGGCACGAGGCCATCGCCACCGAGAGCGACGTCGCGCGCAAAGTGCAGGCCCTGGCCCCGCGCGAAAGCGATCCCCTGGTGCGCGAAGCGATAGCGCTGCAAGGCCAGGAGGAGGCGCGGCACGCGCAGCTGCTCGGCTGCATGCTGGCGCACTATGAGATCCCGACGCCGCCCGTAGCCGAGACCCCGTTGCCGCCCGACGCCGAGTGGGGCTTCATCCGCGTCGGATACGGCGAGTGCTTCGACTCGTTCTTCGCCTTCGGACTCTACATGCTGGCGCGCGAGGCCGAGATGTTCCCGCGCCCACTGCTCGACGTCGTCGAGCCGATCGTCGACGAGGAAGCGCGCCACATCTTGTTCTTCGTCAATTGGATTGCCTACCGCCGCGCCCGGCAGCCCTGGCTGCGGCGACCGTTCGACCACGGCCGCTGCGCGCTGGCAATGGCCATGCAGGTGTGGACCCGCATCCAGACGGCGCGCGGCGCACAGGACGACGACTTCATGCTGGGCGTCAGCGACTCACTCGCCCTCGACGCCTCGCCGGGCCAGGTGCTAGCGCTCTGCTTGAGCGAGCACGATCGCCGTCTCGCCCCGTACGACCCGCGCCTGCTGCGCCCGCGGCTGGTGCCGGCAATTGCCCGGCTGCTCTGCCGCGTCCTGCGCTAGCGCTCGACCCGCACGATCATCCGGGCTGCCGGCCCGTAGTTGCCGTCGCGGTCGCGCACGCGGGCAGTAACGACGGTGTCGCCGCTCGGGAAGGCCATCGGCGCGTCGACATAGCCACAGAACTGAATCGTCCCATCGGATTTGCACCCGAACTGCCCGCTCTCGAAACGCAGACAGGCTTCGCTCAGACACGAGCGGCCGCGTGTCTCGCCGAAGCCGTCGGCGAAGCGACAGCCGAGGTCGTTGAGCGCGGCGCGCACCTCCGGCGACTCATCGAAGCGCGGTGGATCGATGGCCGGCACACCGCCGGCCGTCGGCGGTGTTTGGTCACAGATGGCCGGGCTGCCGTTGCCGAGCGGTCGCGACACGACGACTTGCAGGTCCGGGGTGCCCGGACCGTCGAACGTGAACTGGCCGACGTCGCGCCCCGACAGACCGGGGCCCGCCTCGATCACCAGTATGAAGCCCGAGCCGAAGCTCGGCGCGTAGATCGGATCGCCCGCGTCGGTTTCCCCCACCGGGTCGAGAATCGAATTGTCCGCCAGCGTCAGGCCGCGGAAGCCGATCACCGGGCCGCGCTCCGGCGTGGGGGTCAGGGTCGGCGTATCCTGCGGCGTCGGCGTCAACGTCTCGGTCGGCAGCGGCGTCTCCGTCGGCAGCTCGGGGCAGCCGTGCAGAGCATTGCGCACCGCCGCGACGAGCTCGTCCACCGCCACCGCCCGGTCGCCGTTGCCATCGAACGCTTGACACGATTCGAGCCCCGGCCGGCCCAACGCCAGGTTGACGCCGACGAGCAGCTCGTCGATCGAGACCGACTGGTCATCGGCGCAGTCGCCCAGGCACTCCGCCCGGGCCGCGCCCGCGCTCGATGACAGCAGGGCCATCGCGAGGAACGGGGCGATGAGCCGTCCCAGGAACCGAAACCACATGTGAACGAAAGATGCGCGCACTGGAGCTTTTGTTGCCGCAGCGGGCACGTGCGTCAACCGCACGCCGGCGGCAACAGCAACTCGACCGCGATCCGGGCGTCGGGGAAAGCGACCAGCGCGATATCCTCGCCGCGGTGGGCGATGCGTCGCTCGAGGTAGACACGCTGCAGCGCTTCTGGGGCGCGGAAGATCTCGACGCATTGATCGCGCAAGTTGACGATCCAGTACTCGGGAATTGCGGACCCGGCGTAGATGCGCGATTTCGACAGGCGATCCTGCTTGAGCGAGCTATCCGATACCTCCACGACGAGCAGCGCGGCGGTCGGATGGCTGTTCCAGTAGTCCGCAGGGCGGCCCGGCACCACCGCGATGTCGGGTTCCGGCGCTGAGTAGGGCGGCGCGAGGAACGGCGTCTGGACGCGAATGACGGCGCGCTGGCCAATGGCGACGCGCAGCGCCTCCGCGACCAGACCGATGCCCGACGCGTGCGGCGGGTCCATCGGCGGCTCCGCCACGATGACGCCCTCGAGCAGCTCGACGCGGTCATCGTCGTCGAGCACGCCGCGCTTGACCAAATCGAAATATGCCTCAACGGTGTATCGGCTGTCTTCGGCGTATCGATTGCCCATGTCTCTCGCATAACACAGGGAGGAACAGGCACCAAGGTCGGTGCGACCGCCGCGCTCACGCCACCAGGCCGGCCCCCATCAAGTCGGCGAAGTTGTCGCGGTAGAAGCGTTGGCGGGCCGACTCGCTAGCACCGGCCAAGCTGGCCTCGAAGCGCCGGATCGGATTGCGACCCCCTTCGACGTGCGGGTAGTCGGAGGAGAACAGGCACACCTCCTCACCCGCCTGCTCGACGATCCAGCCGACGGGCTCGGTGGGATACGGCGTGACGCGGATCTGGCGGCGCACGTAGTCGCTTGGGCGCAGCTCGAGGGCGCGCAGGCGCTCTTCGGTCCTGGCGAACGCCTCCACCGCCGACTCCATCTGGCGCATCCAGCTCGGCACCCACGCGGCCCCCTGCTCGATGACGCCGACCTTCAAACGCGGAAAGTGATCGAAGACGCGGTCGAAGATCATCGTCGCCAGCGTCTGCATGGGCGGATAGGGAATCGCCATGTAGTCGACCGAGCGGAAGTTCTCCGCCCCGCCGTGAAAGTCGGTCACCATCGGCAAGCCGTTTACGAAGTAGGCCGGGTCGAGCAACCGACCGCCGCCCCCGACGTGAAAGACGATCGGCAAGCCGGCCTCCTGTGCGATCGCCCACACGGGGAACAGGCCGACGTGGCTCGGCGAATGTCCCGGCGGGCAGGCGGAGGGAATCATCAATGCCTTGCACCCCAAGGCGATGGCCTCGGCGGCCATGGCGCGGGCGCGGTCGAAGTCGGCCAGGGGCACGTACCCGACCGGCAGCAGGCGCCGATCGACGGAGCAGAAGTCGACCATGGCGCGGTTGTGGGCGCGCGCGACGCCGTAAGCGAACTCGAGGTCGCGCCGATGCTCGACGTCGACCAGATACTTGTTGAGGAAGGTATTGAAGACCAGCTGGCTGGCGAACCCGAGCAGGTCGAGCGCGCGCGGGCGGTCCTCCTTGATGAAGGAGCCGATCGCACTCCAGTTCTTGTGCAACATGATCTCCGCGTCCGCCTGCGGGCGCGCGGCCGGGTCGGCGTGGTGGCGGCGCAGTTTATCGATGAAGTGCTCCTCCCCTGGCTTGACCGTGCTCACGTACACCGGCGGCAAACGCCGCCGCACATCGGGATCGGCGTAAGCGTGAAAGAAGTCCGGCGTCTCGACGACATGCGCGTCGGCGTCGTGCACCACGCGGCCCTCGGCGTATGGCATGAGCATCCTCCTGTTGCCGCAGCCTACCGCCGCACCCTTGCGCACGGCAAGCGCGGGTCCCTTGACTCGCACGGCCCTCGACCGTATAGGCCGCGCACGATGCTCTGGTGGCACTGGATGTTGTTCGGGCTGGTGTTGTTGGGGCTCGAAACCCTCACTCCGGGCGGCTTCTTCGTCTTCTTCTTCGGGCTCGCCGCGCTGTTGGTCGGCGGCGGCGTGGCGCTGAGCGGCGGCGGGCCGGCCTGGCTGCAATGGCTGCTGTTCTCGGCGCTGTCGATCGTCTCGCTGATGCTCTTTCGCAACCGCATGCTCGCCTATTTCAAAGCGACGAGCAGCGGGGGCGAGGTCGACTCGCTGCAGGGAGCGATCGCCCTGCCCGTGCACGACATCGCCCCGGGAGCCGTCGGCAAGGTCGAGCTGCGCGGCACGTCGTGGACCGCGCGTAACGCCGGCACCAGTGATCTCAAAGCCGGCCAGCGCTGCCGGGTAGAGCGCGTCGAGGGGCTGATGCTGTGGATTCAGGGCGAGTAACGCGCGCATGGAGGGAAACATGGAAGGAGCACTGGTCACCGTTGTCGTCCTCGCCGGACTGGTGGCATTCATCGTCGCCAAGACGGCGGTGGTGGTGCCACAGCAGAGCGCCTTCGTCGTCGAACGGCTCGGGCGCTATCGCGGCACGCTCGGCGCCGGCTTCCACATGCTCATCCCGTTCATCGACGTGATTCGCTACCGCCACTCGTTGAAGGAAACGGCGGCCGACATCGCCGAGCAGGTGTGCATCACGCGCGACAACGTGCAAGTGCACGTCGACGGCGTGCTCTACCTCAAGGTCCTCGACCCCGAGCGCGCCTCGTACGGCGTCGCCGACTACCTGTTCGCCATCAGCCAGCTGGCGCAGACGACGTTGCGCAGCGAGGTGGGCAAGATCGATCTCGACCGCACATTCGAGGAGCGCACGCACATCAACATCCAGGTGGTGAACGAGCTCGACAAGGCGTCGGAGCCGTGGGGCATCAAGGTGCTGCGCTACGAGATCAAGAACATCACGCCGCCGCAGGACGTTCTCGCCGCGATGGAGAAGCAGATGCGCGCCGAGCGCGAGAAGCGCGCGGTCGTCCTGACCTCCGAGGGCGAGCGCGACGCGGCGATCAACAGCGCCGAAGGCCAGAAGCAGCAGGTCATCAAAGCGTCGGAAGCCAACCGGCAGCAGCAGATCAACGAGGCGCAGGGGGCGGCCGAGGCCATCCTCGCCATCGCCAAGGCGACGGCCGAGGGTATCCGGCAAGTGGCCGAGTCGATTCAGGTGCCGGGCGGCTTCGAAGCCGTGCAGCTGCGCGTCGCCGAGCAGTACATCGGCAAGTTCGGCGAGCTGGCGCGCACCACCAACACCATGATCCTGCCCGCCAACGTCGCCGATGTCGGCTCGATGATCGCGCTGGGCATGAACGTCATCAATCGCCCGCGCCCGAGCACGCCGCCCGGTTGAGCGACGCGCGTCAGGCGCTGTAGCTGCTGGCGCCGGCGCCGATCGCGCCGCCGAGCGCGATCAGGAAGCCGACCAGGACGATGCCGTACAGCACCCAGCCGATGAAGCAGACGGCGAATGCCCGCCCGGTGCTGTCGTAGTCGAGCGCCTGGCGCACGGCGACGATCATCGCCAGCAGCGACCAGATCGCCGAGACGGCGAAGACCACGCCGCTCAGCAGGGGAATGATCCCGAGCACGCGGATCAGGCCGGGAGCGCTGGCAAACCCGATCGTGCGCAGCAACTGGCCGAGGTCGGCTTCGGTCGACGGCTGCGGCAGCAGGCGCGTGCCGATGAAGTACGTCACGAACGCCCACGCGTACCAGCCAATGAGCGTGCCGATCACGCCGCCGATGAGTCCCGGCGCGCCGGCGTCGCCGGCACTGCCGATGCCGGCGGCCAGGGCCGACAGCAGCACGACGCCCATCGCCTGACGAAAAGCCCCCGTATCGGCCTCGACCTCCTCGTACAGGTTGGCGTCGAGCTTGGCGGCGCGCACGATGCGATCGACGAATGACGACATGCGGCGACCTTATCAAAGGCGCCACATCCGGCAAGTCGGGGGGCGTGGCCGCCGGTGCCACGCCCCGCCGCTCGATCGAGAGGTCAGCGGACGGTGAGGTCGATGCTGACGATCGGATCGTAGTACAGGTAGAAGCGGCCGAAGACCGTGTAGGTCCCCGCCGGGACCGCCTCGCCGCGCTCGTTCTTCAGATCCCAGAAGGCGCGCAGCTGGTACTTGAGCACCGTCTCCTCATCGCGCCCGGGCGCTCCGGCGGGCAGGAACGGATCGCCGCAGCCTTCCTCGCGCAGCGTGCGAATCCGCGTCTCGCCCTGGTAGATGTAGAGATCGAGGCACGGGTCGAAAATGCCGCCGTGCGGCTGCGTCTCGGTCACCGTATAACGCAACGTGACGAGGCCGGGGCGGTCGTAGGCGGCGCAGTCGGACTCGAGCACGACCCGATTGAAATCGTCCGACCACGTGCCGCGGTTGACGTTGGCCGCATCGCAGTACGCCAGCTCGCTGGTTGCGAAGACCTCCAACGACAGGCGATCGCTCTCGCGCTCGCCGAGCGCCGCCCACACTTGGACGTTGCCCGCGCCGTTGCCGGTGAGGACCCCGTCGCCCGCAAAAGCAGCTACCGTCTCGTCGCTGCTGCGCCACGTCACCTCGGCGGTGACATCGCGTTGGAACCCGACGTCGTAGTTGCCCACCGCCTTGAAGACCGCCTGGTCGCCCTTGCCGAGCACGCGGTTGGTGCCCTCCTGGTAGATGTACAGGTTGAGCAGCGTCGCCTCGTTGACGACGCGCAGTGTGGTCGGGCTGCTGCGCACGTCGCCGAGCGAGGCGTCGATGTCGGCCGTGCCGGCCCCGACCCCGGTCGCCACACCGCTGGGGTCGATTGTCGCCACCGCGCTGTCGCTGCTGCGCCATGTCACCTCGCTGGTGACATCCGCCCATTCGCCGGTGTCGTAGTGCGCGGTCGCCTGGAAATGCACCGTGTCGCCGCGCAGGAGGGTGAGCCCGTAGCCGCATTCGAAGCACGGCGCGTCGGCGCCCGGCCGCACCGGGCCGCCATCGAATACCGGGTAGGCCCAGTTGCCACCGTAGATCGACAGCGACACGACGCTGGCCTCGGCGACGACGCGGATCTCGGACTTTTCGCTCTCGACGGGGCCGAGCGCGGCGCTGATCTGCGCCGTGCCGACTCCGCGCGCCGTGAAGAGCCCCGCGACCACGTCGCCGACCCCCGCCGGCTCGACGCTCCACACGACTTCGTCGGTGAGATCCTCGTAGTAGCCGTTGGCGAACTCGCCCAGGGCGCGGAAGATGATCGTCGCGCCGATGCGCACCACCTGTCCGCAGTTCGGCACCGGCAGGATGTCGCTGCGGATGGGCGGCAGCGGACCGGGGAAGCTCGGGTCATCGGGCTTCGGCACGTCCAGGTAGTAGTAGCAGCTGGTGTTCTGCAGATAGATGCGGAGCAGCGTCGGCCGCTCGACAACCGTCAACGCCAGCGGAACGCTGGTGACGTCATCGAATGCGGCGGTGATGTCGGTAGAACCGATCGCGACGGCCTCGATCGTTCCCCACGCGTCGACGGTGGCCACCGCCGCGTCCGACGATGTCCAATCGGCGAGCCACGTCACATCGACCATACTGCCGTCGGAGAGGTGCGCCGTCGCCCGCGCCGAGCCCTGCTGCCCGACCACGAGCTGCGTATTCCCTTCGACAACGATCGACGCGACCTCGACCGGCTCGCAGAGCCCGGGTACGCAGGCGTTGAACCGGCAGTCGTCGCACTCGGGGCAGCTCGGCACGCAGACGCAGCGGTCGCCGGGCTGCTGGCAAGTGCCCTCGGCGCTGCAACGATACAACCCGTTCGGCGACGGCGCGGCACACACCAGGGCGCCGCAGTCCTCACAGAATGGACAGCTCGGCAGACAGCTGCACATGGTCCCGTCCGCACAGGAGCGATCGGCGTTGTCGCAGGCCGAAAGCTGCGGTTGCGACGTGCAGTTCGAGCTGTCGAAGCGCCCGTCCCCGTCGGCGTCGGTCAAGGTGCGTGCGTAGTCGCCAAACTCGACGACGCGTCCGTCGCGCTCGACCATGTGCGCGCCGTTCGGCGCGAAGGTCACGCGGACCTCCACGCCGTCCTCGATATAGGTCGACGTCGCCTTCACCAGGCCCCATCCGACCTCGGCGACGATCACGGCGCCGCCGTCGTCGCCGACCACGAAGGGCACGTCGACGGCCATCAGGTTGCCCTCGACCGTCTTGGTCACGTGCAGAATATGTTGACCGGGGGGAAGCGCCGTGATGGCAAAGCGGCCGTCGCCGCCCGTCACACCCTCGGCCTCAGTACCGGGCACCATCCAGTCGGCGTGCGCCAGGGCGCGGTCGAAGTCCTGGCCGACCGCCCCGCCCGCTTCCGGCGGCAGGGGCGTCAGCGCATCGCCGCTGCGCGCGCCGACGTCGTTGCGCACGGCGAGCAAACCGGAGATGCGCGCCACCTGGACCGGTGTCGGGCTGGCGGTTGCGACTACAAGCGCGGTGTTCGTCGGCCGAACCGTCGCGGTCGCCGACACCTGTGTCGGCTGAGTCGTCGGTGTCGCCGCGGCCCCGCCGCCGCCGTCGTCATCGCCGCCGCCACACCCCGCCACCAACACGGCCATCGCCACCGCGGCGCAGGCTGTCGCGATTTGCCTCGAACGGGTCCCGATCATTGTCGCGCCCTCCTGATATCGTTTCCCCTGAAAGCTGACTAAACAAGAATTGTTTTCTTGTCAAGCAATTTTGATTTGGCTAGAGTGCCGGGCATGGCGGGGCCGACGGCGCGCAAGGGAATCAAGGACGTCTTCTACGAGACGCGTGTCCTGACCGGGCGCGACTACACCCTGCGGCGCTTCGCCAGCGAGGTGCTCGGCGGCAGCGTCGATCCGGTCATGCTGGGCTACATCGAGAAGGGCAAGCGCTTCCCGAGCGAGGCGCTGGTGCGGCGGCTGGCGGCGATTCGGCAACAGGATGCGCACGAGCTGCTGGCGCTGCTGGCGCGCGACCGCATGCTGTACAGCTTCGGGCGCGAGTTGAAGCGCGTCTTGCGCGCGCCGCGCGCCGTGGCGGGAGTCGAAGACGCCGAGCTGGCCGTAGTGATCAGCCAAGCGATTGCCGCGCTGCCCGACGACGGCGCCTGGATCTCGCTCGCCGCGTGGCGCCGGCAGTTTCGCACCCCGGCACGCCGGCGGGCGGCGCAGGGGCGCGTCACCGATGCGGTCGCCGGACAGGTCGAGCACACGCTGCGCGAGCGCGAGCTGGTGGAAGTGCAGGGCAGCAAGGTGCGCCGGCGCGGCCGGCACTTCGTCGCCCAGAGCGACGAAGAGCGCCAGGCGCTCGCGATCGAGTACTGCGCTCTGTTCGTCAAAGGGCTGCTCGACAAGCTGGCGCTGCCCGACGCCGACACCGGCACGTATCTGCGCAACCACTACCTGAACATCGACGCGGCGCGCCTGCCAGAGTTTCACCAGCGTCTCGAGGCGGCGGTGCGCGCGCTGGCCGAAGAGTTTGCGACCGACGCGACGGCGCGGACACGATTTCTGAACGTCTTGATCACAGCCACTCCATTTTGAACGAGGGAATGATGCACGCACGGCGATGGCTCCGCATGGCTCTCCCCATTGCGCTCCTGGGATGGCTGGCTGCGTGCGCCGGCGGCAGCGGCTCGAGTGGGTTCGATATCGCCGAGAGCACGGCCATCACCCGCGCCCTGACGGAGCAGATCTGCGTCGAGCACCGCGGGCTGATGATCTGTCCGGCCGACAGCGCGGCGGCCGGACCCGAACGGATCGACATCGGGCTCGACACGGCCACGCCGTTGACCTGCTTTCAGCAGATTCCGACCGGCCCGTGCGGCTTCATCGTGCCGTTCGCCCCGCTCGGCTTTCCCTCCGGCACGACCTTCCGCCTCGCCGCCCGCGCCGCGCAACCGACCAGCCTCTGGCAGATCGGCACCGCCCTGCAGCGCGGTAGTGACGAGGGTCCGACGGCGCCCGCGCTCGACGCGCCGGGTGCAGTCAACGCGCCGGATTCAGGCGCGAGCCTCTCGCTGCAGGTCGCGATCCTCGTGTTTTTGGAACCGAGCCAGGCCGGACCGAGCGCAGTCGAAGAGCTCGCCGACAGCGGTGCCGACTTCGCCTTCGTCACCGACTCGCTCACCGCGCAACCGGTGGCGGGCAACCCGCCGTAGCGGATTGCGCGACGTTCACGCCGCGGCGGCGCGGCGGATGGCACTCAGCTTGCCGCTGGCGAGGATCGTGTGCAGCGCGGTGATGCGCCCGGCCGCGTCGATCTCACAGCGCACGATACCGCACGGTGCAAAGCGCGGTCCGTGCGTCCCGAACTCCGCGAACAGCGCCGGCAGCCCGTTCACCATGCGCACCTCGACGGCCCGCATCCACCCGGCGCGGCTGCTCAGGCCCAAGGCCAGGCGGGTGACGCGGCGCCGCCCGTTGACCGGGTTGAGGGCCGCGGCGAACTCGCCGCCGCCATCGCTGAGCGAGCACACGTCGGCGGCGAGCAGCGCTTCGATCGCCGCGATGTCGCGGTGCATGAGCCCGACGAGCAGCTGTTCGAGCGCCGCGCGCGTGCGCTCCTGCAAGGCGCGCGTCGGGACGCAGCGCTGCTGGTCATAGTCGCGCATGGCGCGGCGGGCGCGGTGATGCGTGGTCTTGACGTTGGGTTCGGAGAGCCCGAGGGCCTCGGCCGCTTCGGCGACGGAATAGTCGAAGACGTCGCGCAGCAGCAGCACCGCGCGCTGCTGGGGCGTCAGCGCCTCGAGCGCCAGGAGAAACGCGTAGGACACGCTCTCCATCATCTCGTAGCGCCCCTCGGTCGAGAGGCCGCGCTCGCCCGCCAGCTCGTAGGACGGCAGCGCGTCCTCCGCCGGCGTTTCGATCGGTGACGGCAGCCACGGCCCGGCGTAGCCGCGCCGGCGCCGGCGCCGCAGCAAGTCGCGCCCGAGGTTCATCGCCACGCGCACTAGCCAGGGGCGCAGCGGCTCTTCCGGACGCGCCGGCGGGTGCTCCATGGCGCGCACGAACGTCTCCTGCACCAGGTCGTCGGCGTCGGCCGCATTGCCGGTCATGCGGTAGCAGAGGCTCCAGACGAAGCGTTCCTGGGAGCGAAAAACGTCGGCCAGATCGGGGATGGAAGCCGTCATCGCCACTGCCCGAACCATGTGCGTTTCTCCACGCCGGCGCAACCGATGCGTTACGCCGCCGCACGCGCCAACCCGCGCGCGTTTCCTGCCACGAGGTCGGCGGCCTGGCGGGCGCTGGCCAGGCTGGCGTCGGCGAGTTGGCCGTGCGCGCCGACCCAGTCACCGACGACATAGAGATGCTCGACGCCGGGGACAGCCGGCCCGGGCCGCCCGCGCAAGCCGCCGCCGGCGGCGGTGACCAGCGCGTTGCTCACCGTCATGTTGGGCAGGAAGCGACGTTCGGCCACCACCTCGCGCCATCCCGGCTGCACCAGATCGAGCAGCGCTTCCAACTGGCGCTCGTCGGCTTTCGCGTCGCTGGTCCCACCGACGGGCAGGTACTTGGCGACGTGGATCATCGCGCCGCCGGCGGGCGCCAGGCGCGCCACAGCCGAGTGAACCGACAAGTACAACGGCTCGTCGATGCCGAGCGCAAAACGGGCCTTGGGTCGCGGCAGGCGCGTGAGCCCGATGTCGAGACAGGCCGCGCGGACCGGCAGCGCGGCGTCGGCCCAGGCGCGCGCCGTTTTTTGGGCCGTGCCGTTGAACAGCGCGCTGGCCACCTCCGGACCGGCGGCGACGATCACCGCGCGCGCAGGCAACAACGTGCCGTCCGCGAGGCGCACACCGCGCGCTGCCGTGTCGTGCTCCACGGCGGCAACCCGGCTGCCAGTGACAATGCGCGCGCCCGCGGCCACGGCAGCGGCGCGCAGGCCGTCGACCAACACGCTCCAGCCACCGTCGAGGTACGTCACCCCCGCGCCGAGCGCCGCCTGGAGCTGCGTGAGCATCGAGCCGGCGCTCTGGCGCTCCGGATCGTTGGCGTAGGTCGACACCCGCGCCAGCGCGCACACGAGACGGCGCACGTCCGCATGGCGCACATCGCGGTCGACCCAGGCGCGCAGCGAGGTCGTCTGCAACGGCTCGGCGTCGATGCGCTGCAACCCGCCCAGCAGGCGCGCCGTTTCCATCTTTGCCGGCAGACCGAACAACCCGGTGGTGAGCAGCGACACGAAGCCGCCCGGCAACGCGTGCTTCGCTCCGCGGTCGATCGCAAAGGCCCCCGACGGCGACGGACTGCCGCTCGTAAACGCCACGCCGAGCTCGCGCAGCACGGCCGCCCCTTCGGCGGCGCGATACAGCGCGTGCGGGCCCAGGTTGAAGCGGAACTCGCCGGCCGCGTGCGTGGCCGCGCGCCCGCCCAACTCCGGGGCCTTCTCGCACACGGTCACCGAACGGCCGCCGCGCGCCACCAGTGCCGCCGCGGTCAGCCCCGCCAATCCGCCGCCGACTACGACGACGTCGCTCTCTGTCAGATGATCGGTCATGCGCCGGTCCCTCCTTGCGGTTGAATGTCCCGTTTGGCGGTATCACGTCCGACGACAGAGAAAGGTTACAACCTTCCTTCCGACGATCCGGGGGAACAGGGCACAGTGACGGCGCTCAGCTCTTTTCCACCTTCCACACCGTGCCCTGTGCGGAATCTTCCAGCACGACCCCCTTCGCCAGCAGGTCGGCACGAATCTCGTCGGCGCGTTTGAAGTCCTTGGCCTTTCGCGCCGCGGCGCGCGCCGCAATCAGACCTTCGATCGCTTCCGGCGAGAGGTCGCGGTCTTCGACCCCGCGCTGCTTGTCGCGCGCCAGGTAGGCATGTGGGTCCTGCGTCCCGATGCCGAGGACACTCCCCATCTCCGCCAGTGCAGCCCGCGCGGCTGCCGCCTGGGACCAGTCCTCCGCATCGCAGTGGCGGTTGAGCGCGCGCATCGCGTCGAATACGGTCGCCAGCGCGCGCGCGGTGTTGAAGTCGTCATCCATGCCGGCGCGGAAGTCGTCCAGGACCGCCTGCTTCTGCGCCTCGTCGAGGCCCGCCGTGTGGCCGCGCAGCCCTTCCTCGGCGCGCGCCAGGCTCTCGTACAGGCGGTCGAGGGTGCGCTTGGTCTCGAGCAAACGGTCGGGCTGGAAATCGAGTGGGCCGCGGTAGTGGGTGCCGAGCACCAGCAGCCGCAGCGCTTCGCCGCCGACCTGCTTGGCCGCGTCGGCGACGGTCCAGACGTTGCCGAGCGACTTCGACATCTTCTCGCTGCCGAAGTTGACCATGCCGTTGTGGAGCCAGTAGCGCGCCAGCGGACGGCCGGTCGCCCCCTCCGATTGCGCGATCTCGTTCTCGTGATGCGGAAAGATGAGGTCGCTGCCGCCGCCGTGGATGTCAAACGGCTGACCGAGGTACTTGCTCGCCATGGCCGAACACTCGATGTGCCACCCCGGCCGCCCCCTCCCCCACGGGCTGTCCCATTCCGGCTCGTCCGGCTTGCTCGCCTTCCAGAGGGCGAAGTCCATCGGATGATGCTTGCGTGCGTCGACGTCGATGCGCGCGCCGGCCATCATGTCGTCGAGGCGGCGCTTCGAGAGCTTGCCGTAATCGGGTAGCTTGTCGACGGCGAAGTACACGTCGCCGTGCGCTTCATAGGCCAGACCTTTCGCCACCAGCGTCTGGATGAGCGCGATCATCTCGGCGATGTGCGCCGTGGCGCGCGGCTCGACCTCCGGTGACAGGCAGCCGAGCACGCGCATATCCTCGGCAAAGGAAGCGATGTTCGCCTCCGACAATTCCTTTGCCGACAGCCCGCGCTCGAGGCCGCGCTGGATGATCTTGTCGTCGACGTCGGTGAAGTTGCGCACAAACGTCACATCGAAGCCGCTGAAGCGCAGGTAGCGGTAGATCACGTCGAACGTGACCAGCGCGCGCGCGTGACCGATGTGCGAGCGGTCGTAGACGGTGACGCCGCAGACGTACATGCCGACTTTGCCCGGGACCAACGGGACGAAGTCTTCGACGCGAGCGGTCAGCGTGTTGTGGACGCGCAATGTCATACCGTGAAAGGGAACCGATCAGAGCCGGGCGGCCGCTTATCCGTCGTCGTCCTCGCGCAGCTTGGCGAGAACCGAGAGGTCTTCGAGCGTCGTGGTGTCGCCGAGGGTTTCCGCGCCGCTGACGATGTCGCGCAGGAGCCGGCGCATGATCTTGCCGCTGCGCGTCTTGGGCAGCATGTCGGCGTAGCGGATGTCGTCCGGACGCGCAAAGGCACCGATCTCCTTGGCGACGTGCTCGCGCAGCTCTTTGCGCAGCTCTTCGCTCCATACGAAGCCCGCCTCGAGCGAGACGAACGCCTCGATCGCCTGACCCTTCACCTCGTCGGGCCGTCCGACCACGGCGGCTTCCGCGACGGCCGGATGGCTGACCAGCGCGCTTTCGACCTCCATGGTGCCGAGGCGATGGCCGGCGACGTTCACGACGTCGTCGATGCGCCCCATGATCCACAGGTAGCCATCGGCGTCGCGGCGCGCGCCGTCGCCAGTGAAATACGCCCCCTCGATGTGGCTCCAATACGTATTGACGTAGCGATCGGGGTCGCCGTAGATGGTCCGCAGCATGCCCGGCCACGGCTTCTTGACGATCAGGAAGCCGCCCTGGTTCGCCTCCACCGGTTGGCCGTCGCGCGTCACCACGTCGACCTCGATGGCGGGGAAGGGTCGGGTCGCGGAGCCCGGTTTCGTCGGTGTGGCCCCCGGCAACGGGGCGATCATGATGCCGCCGGTCTCGGTCTGCCACCACGTGTCGACGATCGGGCAGCGCTGCTTGCCGATCTCGCGGTGGTACCACATCCAGGCCTCGGGATTGATCGGCTCGCCGACGCTGCCGAGCAGGCGCAGCGTGTCGAGCCGATGCTTGCGCGGCCACTCGCTGCCCCATTTCATAAAGCTGCGAATCGCAGTCGGCGCGGTGTAGAAAATGCTCACACCGTACTTGTCGATGATTTGCCAGAATCGATCCGGCTGCGGATGGTTCGGCGCCCCTTCGAACATGACCGTCGTCGCGCCATTGGCGAGGATGCCGTAGATCACGTAGCTGTGGCCGGTTACCCAGCCGATGTCCGCCGTGCAGAAATAGGTGTCCTCATCCTTGAGGTCGAAGATCCACTTGCTGGTGATGTAGGTGTGCACCATATAGCCGCCGGTGGTGTGCACCACGCCCTTCGGCTTGCCGGTCGTGCCGCTCGTGTAGAGGATGAACAGTGGGTGCTCGGCGTCGAGCGGCACGGCCGGGCACACGTCGTCGGCCTCGTCCATCAGGTCGTTCCACCAATGGTCGCGCCCGTCGTTCATCGCCACGGTCTGGCCGGTGCGGCTCACCACGACGACGCTCTCGACAGACGGGGTCTGCCGCAGCGCTTCGTCGACGTTGGCCTTGAGCGGCACGATGGCCCCGCGCCGGTACCCGCCATCGGCGGTCACCACGACCTTGGCCTGGGCATCGTTCATCCGATCGCGCAGCGCCTCGGCGCTGAAGCCGCCGAAGACGACGCTGTGCGTTGCGCCAATGCGCGCGCAGGCCAACATGGCAATGGCCAGCTCGGGAATCATCGGCAGGTAGAGACCGACCCGGTCGCCTGTCTGTACGCCCAGGCGCCGCAGCACGTTGGCGAAGCGCGCGGTTTCGCGCGCCAGGTCGGCGTAGGTGAGCACGCGACTGTCGCCGGGCTCGCCCTCCCATATGATCGCCGCCTTGTTTCGGCGCCAGCCGCCGAGATGGCGATCGACGCAGTTGTAACAGAGATTGGTCGTGCCGCCCGTGAACCACTTGGCAAACGGCGGCGTCCATTCGAGCACGCTGCGCCACGGGGTAAACCAATGCAGCTCGCTGGCGATGCCGGCCCAGAACTCCTCGGGCCGGGCGCTGGCATCGCGCACGATCTGCTCCAATTCGGCCGGGCTCGAAATATGTGCGCGGGCACTGAACTCGGAGAGCGGCGGGAAGACCCGATCTTCCTTGAGGGTGGAGCTGATCTGATCAGGCGATTTCATCGAATCCTCCGCTCGACCGTTCAGCGCTTCGCGCCCGGCCGCTACCGGCCAACGTAGCAGGTCCAGAAGTGCCCCGGCACGCGACGCCGCAAGAGGGCGTACCCCGCGCGGTTGGCAGTTACTCCTCGCCGCGGAGCCTTCCTTTCGCTTCTTCCACCAGCCCGGTGATCAGCTCCTTGGCTTCCTTCTCCCGCGTTTCGATGCGCTGGAGCCGGTTGCGCTGCGTGCCGATCGCGATGTCGAGCTCGGCGAGCTCGTCGCGCGCTTCGTCGCCGCGCGCCTCGAGCTGTTCCACCGCCTTCTCGGCCTCCTTGTCGACGGCGGCGAGCGCCGCCTCCACATTGCCGCCCCCCCCTTTCGCTTTGATCCCGCGCAACTCGCGGCGCAACGTGCTCACCTCGCGCCCGGCGTCGCGCGCGAACTCGCGCACGACGGTCTCCGACGACGCATGCGGGCTCGGGCGAAGGAACGTCCACAGTCCGTATCCCCCCACCCCCACGACGACGATCGCAACCGCTGCGATGAACGACGGGCTACTGGCACCACGCGATGAAAGCATTTGTGTGGGCGGTAACCTGACACGCGGCAGGGCGGGCAGTCAATCTGACACCCGGCTCAGCGCGGCGACCAGCCGGCCGGGGTGAGCACGATCTCCAACTCTTCGGGTTCGAGTCGTGTCATCGACGGTGTCCCCTGCTCCCACAACAGCGGGATGCACAGGAAGGCCACGCAGTTGCCGAAGGTGACCGAGTTGTCGGGGCTACTGTGGAACTGCCCCTCGCTTTGCGTGAAGCCGGGCAATTCGGCGGTCACCGTGTAGTCGCGCCCGCGGCGCAGCGTGACGCGAGCCGGGCTCTTGAGGTGCTGCCCGTCGACGCTTATCGCCGCCCCGGGGGGAAGGGTCGCGATCCGCACACGCTGGTCTGGTCCGTTGACCATCGCCCCGCAACCGCTCAACACCCACACCACACTGACCACTGCCATCGATCGCCACCTGCCCGTCATTCCCAACCCTCCTCGCACCGCCGTAGTCTACCAGAGCCGCGGGCGCGGGCGAACCAGCAGTTGCGCGCACACAGTGGCTGCTGGCGCTGCACACGTTGACCGCTTATGGTTTTACACATGCCGTCCGAATCGTCGCCTCGACGCGTACACGTCCTCGACGCGACCTTTGAGCTGTTTCGCGCCTACTTCGCCGTTCCGGCGATGCGTGCTCCCGACGGGCGCGAGGTCGGCGCGGTGCGCGGCTTGATCAGCTCGACGATCTCGCTGCTCCGTCAACCCGACGTCACGCACGTCGCCGCCGCAACGGACCACGTGATCGAGTCCTTCCGCAATGCCATGTTCGCGGGGTACAAGACCGGCGACGGTATTCCACCGGACCTGTTCGCGCAGTTCCCGCTCGCTGAACAAGCCCTCCGCGCCCTCGGCGTCGTCGTCTGGCCAATGATCGAGTTCGAAGCCGACGATGCGCTGGCGACCGCCGCGGCACGTTTTTGCGATGGGGTCGACCAGGTGGTCATCCTGTCGCCCGACAAGGACCTCGCGCAATGCGTCGTCGGATCGCGCGTCGTCACACACGATCGATTGCGCCGCGTGACCTATGACGAGGCGGCGGTGCGTGCCAAGTTCGGCGTGGAGCCTTCGTCGATCCCCGACTTGCTGGCACTGGTCGGCGACACCGCTGACGGCATTCCCGGCATTCCCGGATGGGGGATGAAATCGGCCGCCACCGTGTTGGAACACTACCGTCACCTCGATGCCATTCCCGCCGATCCGCAGACCTGGAACGTCGCGCCGCGGCAGCGCGAGCGCCTGGCCGCCAGCCTCGCGGTACGGCGTGACGATGCGCTCCTCTACCGCGACCTCGCCACGCTGCGCACGGATGTCCCGCTCAGCGAGCAGCTCGATGATTTACACTGGAACGGCACCCCGCGGGACATCTATCGCGCCTTCTGCACGGAGCTCGGTCTGCGCGATCTCATCGACCGGCCGCCGCGCTGGACCGAGTGACGCGGCACCGACTGAGCATTTGCCATGTTGCTTCGCACGCTGCTGACCGATAACTTACAGGCGCGTGCTTTCTCTTTGTTTGTAAGCGGTTAGTGTCATCAGCTTCCACATCACTTGCTTCGTCACAAGCGCCACGATTCTGGCGCTCACGCGAGAGTGTGATCATTTTGCGGCTCAGTGCTGAATTGTACGCGCGCCGATGTTGTCGCGTCGACAGTCCGGACTTCCGGGCATACCACTTGCACTTTGCTGTAGAACACATTCGTTGACGAGGCTTGGGAGTGGGTCCATTCCATGGCGAACCGCAGCAATAAATTCGGCGAAGACGGCGCCGGTCGAGAGGTGAAGGTTCAAGATCTGGATCTCGACCTCCTGCGCCTGTCCTCCCTCGGAGGAGGTGAGCCCCGCAGTGCGCAATATACCGGGACGAAGGCGCTGATGCTTGCGATTCTCGAGGACGGAATTCGCAGCTACCTGAGCCCGGTCGGACGTGTCCGCACCGAAGCGGAATACTGGGTGACGGCTGGTCGTCAGCGGTCGCCCTTCTCTTTCATGGTTGTCTGCGAAACCCTGGGGCTCGAACCGGAGGCAGTGCGCGTCGCCTTGCAGCGCCTGCGCACCAAGAACGTCACAGCGCGTACGGCGCTCGGCCGCAGCCGTCCAAATGTGCGGCGCACCGGCCGGCTGGTCGGTCGAAAGACCGGGTCGTAGGCCTCGCTGCTGCCGCGTGAGCGGGGCAAGAGACCTAGACACGACACGCGCCCCTTGCTAGCGCTCACCGCCGATGTTCGTGATGCGCGTGGCTCTATTTTGCGTGCTCGCTGCGGCGCTGCTCGCCAATCCGGCCGCCAGCGAAATTGCGTTCCGTACGCGGACCGACATCGACGCCGGGTCCGCCCCAACCGACTTCGCGCTCGAGCACGGCAATGCGCAGCGCGTGTTCATCGCCGACGACAAGGGGCTGTCGATCTTGTCGCGCGATCAGCACGGCTGGACGGTTCCCGTGCGCATCAGCGACGACCCGTACGTCAAGTCGATCGCCATCGGCGACTTGACCGGCGACGGCAAAACCGATGTCGCATACGCCAGTCGAGAGGCCGCGCGCGTTTCCATCCTGATCGGTGAATCCGATGGCTTCGCCGCGCCGGTGCGGGTCGCTCTCGAATCGGTGCCGCGGGTCGTCCGCATCAAACCCAGCGGCACCAATGGTGCCCCGACGCTGTTCGTGATCCACGATACCGGTCTGTCCGTCGTCCATCCTGATGGGCAGGGAGAATTTCGCACCACGACGTTGGCTGCCCCTCCATTTTCTGCCGATGTCGAGGTGGTCGACTTGAATGGCGATGGACTGACTGATGTCGTCATTGCCGACGAACAGCAAAACCGACTCACGATCCTCACCGGTACGACCCAGGGAGGGTTCCAAGCGGCGCGGGACGTGCCCACGATCGCCGGCCCGCTGATCCTGCAGGCGGTCGATCTCGGACGCAACGGTGGCCCCGCGCTGTTGGTTGTCGGCGAGACCGGACTCGCCATGCACCGGCGAACGGGCGAGCATCTTGGAGAGTCGGCATGGGTTTGGATGACGCCCCATCTCACCTCGATGGCGGCGGCCGACATCGACGGTGACGGCGCGTTGGATGTCGCAGTCGCCAATCGCAGTCGCAGCACGCTGACGATACTGCGCGGAGGCGGCGACGGGACGTTTCGAATCGGACAGTCCTACCTGGTCGGACGCGCGCCGCAGGCCGCTGCCCTTGTCGACTTCAACCGCGATGGGATGCTCGACGCGCTGGTTCTCAACACGATGAGCAACAACCTCACCGCCCTGGCCGGCATCGGCAAGGGCTTGTTCGACGGCGCGGTGTGCATTCTCGCCGACACCGAAGATCTGGGCGCCATCGCCACGGCGGATTTCAACCGCGACCAGCACCTCGATCTCGCCGTGACGAGCGAGCAGAGCGGCAGCGTCACCGTGTTCGTCGGCGACGAGTCGGGAGGGTTTGCCGCACGCCCCCCGATCCGCATCGGCAACCAACCGCGCGCGCTGGTCGCCGCGCAACTCGACGCGGACGACGCCCCGGATCTGGCGATCGTCAGCTTCGGCAACGACGCGGTCGCCATTCTCACCGGCGACGGTCAAGGCGGCTTCGAGCCCCCCATGCTCATTCCAGTCGGACTCGGCCCGCGGGCCGTTGTGACCGGATCGTTTGGCGGGCCGAAGCACGTCGACCTCGCCGTCGCCAACACGTTGTCCGACAGCGTGTCGGTCCTCTACGGCGACGGGCGCGGGCACTTCCCCAAAGTGGTCACCTTTCCCGTCACCGCGCAGCCGAGTTTTCTCATCGTCGGGGACATCGACCGCGACGGATCCGCCGATCTACTGGTTGGCAGCGATGCGAGTGAATCGGTGAGCACGCTGCACGGCAACGGTCGCGAGCTGGGCGCGCCAAAGACCGACAAGCTCGAAGGCGTGGCCAGACCGTCGCTGGCAGAGGACTTCGACGGGGACGGCGAGCTCGATTTGGTCGTCCTCAACGAGAGCGCGGATGCCATCGACATTCTTCCCGGCACCGGGCCGGGGCAATTCGGCACGCGCCTGGGGTTCCCGGTCGGCAATGATCCCTCCGCGGTAGCCACCGGCGACTTCGACGGCGACGGCCGCATCGATCTGGCTGTGGTACACGGCTCCGCCCGCTTCCTTTCGATTCTGCTCAACCGCACGCCGCCGCGCGCGACTCGTCCTTGACACCTCGCCGAGGGGACTTCTACTGTACCGCGCATGGTCGACGCCGCCCAGGATTTCACCACTGAAATCGCCGCGACGCCGCTCGACTGCTTCAAAGTAATCGTCGACTTCGAAGCCTACCCGAGTTGGTCGACAGCGGTGGAGCACGCCGCCATCCTCGAACGCGACGACGCCGGGGTCGGTCGCATCGTGGAGTTCCGCATCGATATGCGGGTCAAGAGCATCCGCTACGTGCTCGAGTACTCGTACCGCAAACCGCAGGAGCTCACCTGGCGGTCGATCGACGGCGACATCGAGTCGGTCGAAGGCCGCTACGAGTTTCGCAAGCTCGGGCCCAAGACGACGGAGACCACCTGCCACCAAACCATCGCCTTGGGATTCTGGGTGCCTGGGCCGCTGCGCAAAATGGCCGAGCGCACCGCGCTGAAGCAGTCGGTCCTCGAGTTCAAGGAAGAAGTCGAGCGGCGCGTGGCGGCGCGGCCACGCCGCACGGCCTGACGCGCCTCGCGCGCCGTTGGGCGCTATTCGCGGGGTTCGCGCTTGCGCTCGCGATAATTGCGCTCGACCTGTGAGCGCTCGCGCGGCGGCATGCTGCGGTAGCGCTCGTAGTTCTCGCGAATGTGTTCGCGCTCGTCCTCGGGCATGCGCTGCCAACGCTCGTACTGGCGTTCGACTTTTTCGCGGCGCTCGCGCGGCAGCTCGCGGTGGCGCTCATAGTTCTGCAGGGCCTCGTATCGCTCGCGCGGGTTCAGATCTTGCCACTGCTGGACCAGCAGCGGCTGCCCTTGCGCCTGCACCGCCGCCCAGAGGCCAGATACAGCCAAAAACACGACGCACGGGATCAGGCGGGGAGTCATCCGTGCGGCGGCGGCGCCGTACCGTCGGGAGCGCGGCGCTCCTCGATCGCGTCGAGATGTTCGATGGCGTCGAGGTGCTCGAAGAGGGAATAGTCGCGGAACAATTCGGGCCGTTCCCGCACCTTGCGCGGCGGGTCCTCGACGCCGACCGCAACCAGCAGCGGCCGGTCGACCATGCGCCAGGCCAGTGCGATCAACGCCACCGACGTGGCCGTCGCCGCCATCAGTCGCGGCGAGCGCCACCACGCAATCGAGGGTTCCGGCTCGGCTACCTGTGCGCGCACCCGGCGCAGCATCGACTCGACCGGGAACGCCTGGGCATCGACCAGCCGCGGCAGCACGCGGCGCTGAGCCGCCACGGTCTCGCCGATCGCCGCCTGCTCGGCCGCACATCCTCCGCACCGCTGTAGGTGAGCGCTGACGAACGCGGCACGGCGCGGCGCCAGCTCGCCGTCGACCCACGCCGTCAGATCGCGTCGTACCCAGCGGCACCACATATCAATCGCCCCCGCGCAACTGGGCGCGCAAGGTCACGGTCGCCCGGTGGATCAGACTCTTCACCGCCGAGACAGAGCAACTCAGACTCTGTGCTACCTCCTCGTACGAGAGCCCTTCGACACGGGCGAGCAACAACGCCGCTCGCTGTTCTGCCGGCAGCCGCCCCATGGCGGTGCGCATCCTATCCAGATCCTCACGCGCCAACAAGTCGTCCTCGCCGCTGCGCCCTCCCGAATCGGCCAATTCGCCAGGATCTTCTGCGTCCCCCGTCTCCAGATCGAGAACGGGGCGTCCAGCGTACCGATGCTCGGCTCGGCGCGCTTCGCTGACACAGAGGTTGGTCACGATTCGGTACAACCAGGTGGTAAATCGCGCCCGCGGTTGATAGCGGTGCCGCGAGCGGTAGACTTGAACAAACGCATCCTGCGCCACCTCTTCGGCGCGGGCCCGCGAGCCGACGAACGAGGTGGCGAATCCCGCCACTTGTCCGCTGTACTTGCGAAAGAGTGCTTCGAACGCTGCGGCATCGTCCTGCTGCACGGCCAACATCAGCTGGACATCGGGGTCTTCGTCCGGTTTCACGCCGTGCCTGCTGTGTTAACGCTGCAACGGCCTTGAAGTTGCGGCAGCGACGCGAGGTTTTTCTGGGGCGGACCCCGGACCGAAGGGGCGGCAAGGAAGCGAGTGCTAGCTCCGCGCAGCGCGGGAGCTGCGGCGCTTGGCTGCAACCGTCTTGCGAGTCACTTTTGCGCGCTTGACCGCCCCCGTCTTCTTGGTCGCCTTCGCCGCCGCCTTCGCTACGGTTCTTTTCGGCTTGCCCTTCTTCGCTGCGGTCGCCTTCGACTTGGCCGCCTTCCGCGGCACTGCCTTGACGATCTTCTTTTGCTTGGGCATGGCCGGTTTGGCCTTGGAGGGCTTCGCCTTCGCCGCTTTGGGAGCCGCCGGCGCCTTTGGCCCCGCTTTCTTGACCGGGGCGGCCGCGCGGACCGGCACCCGGCGAAGCAGCTGGTACTTCACCTTGCTCGCCAGCTGACCGTACAGCATGTTCAACCGGTCGGCGTCATAGCGCATCAGCGCTTCCTCGAGACGCCGCTGGTGGTCCTCAAGATAGGTGATTTGATACTCTCGCCCGCGCACGGTCAGGCGCTCGGGCACCTTACGCCGCGTTTCGACGAGCCGCACGATCTCGTGCAGAATGCTGCTGTCGACCGGCTGAAGCACCCTTACCCCGTCCACCTGGCCATTTCGCCACGGCTCCTACCATGGAATCCCGCACTGGCAAAGGACATTTCGGCATCCGAAGCGATGCGCCCGCGGCTTTCTTGCAGCGGCGTCGCCGTCGGCGTCGGGGCCGCCAAGCCGTCAACACGGGCAGCTCCCGGTGGCGTCAGTGTCG
>CAYVUV010000326.1:0-26901 GCA_964455095.1 uncultured Binatia bacterium (SeqCode) | reverse complement strand
TTCGTGCGCCTCCTCGATCAGGTACTGCTTGATCGAGGCGTGCGTCTGCTCGCGGTCCCACGGACAACCGCCCGGGGCGCGCAGCCGGTGCATGATGCGCAGCAGCTCGCCGAACGCTTCCTCCGCCGTCATGCCGGGCGAGTAGCCCAGTCCATCCAGGCAGTCAACGTCAGTTCCTCCTTGGGATCTCGAGCGTCCGCTCGGCTGGACACTACATTCCCGACGAGCGGACAGTTCGCTCGTGTGGGTCATAGTGCCACCGCGACCTTCTCCTGGCGCAACGCTTGCTGTTCGCCCTCCAATGGCGACGACAGGATCGCAGATCGATAAGCGCTGGACCATCTCGGCCCCGGTGCGCTGGGCGCTCGCCATCGCGGCCGCCGTCGCTGCCGCGTTGACACTCTGGACCGGCCACCGCGTGTCCGCGACCAGGGGCCCGCTGATCACCGCCACTGCGCCGCAGGCGATGATGAGTCTCGAGCTGGCGCGAAGCACCACTGAGGCGGCGAAGATTGTCGACGAGTGGAATGTCCGTCGGCCGATCATTTGGGACGGGACGCTTCGCGAGAGCCCGTTCGAGGTCGTCCCGATCAATCTCGCCCGCGACGACCGCTTCATTCCCGCCTATTCGGCGGCGTTCCTGCTCGCTGCGCTCCTCGCCCTCGCGGCGGTGGCGGCCCCGCGATGGCTCGCGGCGAGCGTCGCGGGGGCAGCTGTCGCCGCTGGTCTCTGTGACTGGGCCGAGAACCGCATCCTGGAAGACTTTCTGCACCTCGCCACGCGACCGTGGTGGCTCGGCTGGGTGGGCGCGCACGAGGTCACGTGGGCGCGGACATTCGCGCAGACGAAGTTTGGCCTGCTCCTGGTCGTCGGGCTGGTCACGCTCACGGCCGCGTTGGCCGCGCTTCGGACATGGTGGCACCAGCTCAACGAGGATCCGTCCGAGCGTCGAACCTTCCAGGAACTCGCCGAGACGGAGGCCAAGGACATCGTCGAGGAGAGCCGCCGCACGGGTGGCTCCGACGAACTCCGGGTCACCTCGGGCTCGACCGACGAACCCTGGGTCAGCTTCCGCAGCCGCGACCTCGTCGGCCTGGCCCTCTCCGGAGGTGGCATCCGGAGCGCCACGTTCAACCTCGGTCTCCTGAACGGGCTGCACAAGCTGCGGGTGCTCCCCCGCGTCGACTACCTGGCGACGGTGTCCGGGGGTGGGTACGTCGGCAGCTTCTGGACCGCGTGGCTCAGGAACCAGCCCGGAGTCCCCGTGGGTGAGCGGCGGCTCTGGCCCAACGGCGACGGGGTTGAGGTCGGGCCGATCCGCCATCTTCGCGAGTTCAGCCGATTCCTGGCGGCGCGGATCGGGTTCTTCGAACCCGAGATGTGGGAGGCGGTGGTTACTGTACTCGCGGGCCTGATCCCCGCGTTCCTCGCGGCGGCGTCGGTGATCGGGCTCGTCCTGATCGTCTGGCTCGGCACGAATTTCTTCCTCGCCTGCCCGGAGCCGTGGGCGGGGGTGTTCGCCGTGTTCCTCCTCACCACCGGTGTCCTCGTCTGGTTCGAACGCGCCTGGGCGGCGGGAGATCGCCTCGACGACGCCGACGTGGCGACGAGCCGCCGAGTCAACACCCTGACGGCGGTTTTCGCCGTCGCGCTGGCGCTGCTGGTGGAGTGGGGATACGTCCACCATCTCCCGCGACAGACGAAGTGGATGCTCGACGGCAGATCGGGCTGGACGCAGTTGACGGAGACCTCGTACGAAACCTGGTGGCATCTCACGGGGATCGCGGTGTCCCAGAACCAGCCCTGTTGGCCGGTCACCGGGAGCGCCGGCTCCGAGGAATGGGCCTGCCAGCCGCGCACCGCGATCTACCAGCCGACGAAAGACCAGCCGTGGTTCTGGAGCCCGAGGCTCTATGACCTCGCGTACGTCTGGTTCCTGGTCGGCCTCCTGCTGCTCGCGCTGCGTGCCCCCTTCGCCGTCGCGGCCCGCCGGAGGAGCCGTGACGGCACGGAGACACACGACCGCGTCTGGGTGCCGGCGTTCGACCGCGTCGTGATGCGGCTCCTCGGCAGTGCGCTGGCGTGGGCGTCCCTGGCGACGCTGTGGCACGTCAGCGTCAACTTCCTCCCGCTGGCCAGGCGGATGACCGTCGCGTCCCTGGTGTCGGCCGGGGCGTTCGCGGCGTTGCGAAACTGGATCGGAGTGACACTGCGCTCCGGGACGCAGGCGAGTGCGCTCGATCGCCTGAAGCCGTATCTCCCGCAGTTGCTCGCCTACCTGACGGTCGCGCTGCTGGTCGCCGGTGTCGGGAGCGTGCTCATCGTGGTCGGGAACACGGACTGGTTCCGCTGGTACGGGGTGACGGGCGGCATGGGTTTCGCCATCGCCATGATGATGCTCTTCGACCCCGGCGAGATCGGCCTGCACTCCTTCTATCGCGACCGCCTCGTGCGCGCCTACGCCGGCGCGTCGAACCGGGCCTCAGACGGATTCGCCGCCGCGAACCGGCAGACCGACCGGCGGAAAGCAGACGACCTGTGCCTCGCCGATCTTCCCAAGTGGCCGCTGCATCTGGTGTGCTGTGCGGCCAATGACCTGAGCGGGGATCCCATCGAGACGCTGGGACGGGGCGCGCGCAGCGCGACGCTTTCCCACCACGGCATCGCCATGGCAGACGGCTGGGCGCCTCCCGGGAAGTGGCTCACGCTCGGCGGCGCGGTCACGGCCTCCGCCGCCGCCTTCAACTCCAACATGGGCGCGGTCTCGATGAGCGTCGGACCGGTGGTCGCATTCCTGATGGCGGCGCTCAACCTCCGCCTCGGCCTATGGGTCCCGAACCCGCGCCGGCCGCCGCGCGCCCGGATGCGCCTCCTCCCCGGCGCGCTCTTTTTCCGCGAGATGTTCTCGCTCACGACGGCCGACTCCGATGCCCCCGAGATCCATCTCTCCGACGGCGCGCACTTCGAGAACCTCGCGCTCTACGAGCTGGTGCGCCGCCACTGTCGCTACATCGTGGTGTCCGACTGCGGTGAGGATCCTGCCGTGGCCTTCGACGACTTTGGCAACGCCGCCCGCCGCGTACGCGAGGACTTTGGCGTCCACATCGACGTCGACCTGTCCGCGCTCAAGCCCGCCGACCGCCGCTCGCGGCAGCACGTCGTGGTCGGCACCATCCACTACTCCGACTTCGACAAGGGCATCCTCCTCTACGTGAAGCCGACGCTCACCGGGGACGAACCACCGGACGTGCTCCAGTATTCGACTCGCAACGAGAGCTTTCCCCACGAGTCGACCGTCGACCAGTTCTACGACGAGGCGCAGTGGGAGTCGTACCGCAAGCTCGGCGAGCACACCGCCTGCACCGTCTTCGGCTTCGTCGACCGCTATCCGGGCAACGGCGAGGGGCCGCCGGCCGATTGGATCTTCACGACGGCGCGGCAGGACTGGTATCCGACCCCACCCGACCTCCCCGCCAGCGTGCTGAAGATGACGGCGCGCTTTGGGTCCGTCGAGTCGGAGCTCCAGCGTGAGGGCGCCGCCGCCATGCTCCACGAGGTCTTCCCCGAGCTCCGCCGGATATGGAAGGCCGGAGAAGCGGAGCAGAAGCCAACCGACACGGCCCACGCCGCCAATCTCGCCTGCCTGCTCCGGGTGACCCAGCTCATGGAGGACGTCTGGACCGAGTGTCAGCTCGACACCTTCTGGAACCACCCGCTGAACCTGGGCTGGGTGAACTGCTTCGCGCGCTGGGCCTCGGCGCCGACGTTCCGGATGTGGTGGCCGCTGATCCGGCCGATGTACGGCGCGGAGTTCCAGCGATTCATGCAGGAACGCTTCGCGATCCTCGACCAGGAAGGGGTGCAGGACGGCGCGGTGTCCGGACCCACGGTGAGCATTCCGGACGGGCTCTCGGCGCGATGGTGGCGTGAGCGGCACACGCCCGCGCCGGCGATGCTCGACCGGCAGGGCGGGCACAAGCGCGCCTACGAGTATCTGCTGCGCCTCCCCACACCGGGTAGCCCCAACCCAACGCCTATGCAGGTCGGTCTCCTGCTGCTCCGGCACCTGCCCGACGACGCTGGCGCCTGGGCCTGGTGGACCAGCGACGACTTCTTCGTCCCTCCCAGCCTGTGGGGCGCCGGGATCGGCGGCGCCTTCCTCTGGAAGTTCCTGAAGCACGCGCGCGAGCGCAAGATGGCCAGCCGGCTGGACGTCTACGTAAAGGCGCCCGAGGGACGCAACGATCCGGGCTCATGGGCCGATCGGGTGAGCTACGTCGAGTTCTACAAGAAACAGGGATTCCGCATCTGCCATGAAGTCCGGGAGCTTCCCGACGGAGAGCCCTGCCGGGCCATCAAGCTCGAGCTGACGTTCTGACGGCGCCTCGGCGTCGTGTCCGGAGGATCGGAAGAAGCAGGCCCACACCGGCGCCCGGCAGGCGCCGAGCAGAAGGGGCCGCACGCTGGACGCGCCGAGGGATCGAAGCGGCGTTCTTGGGGGACGTTCTTGGCTTCTTAGTTTGGCGGCCGCCGCAGCTAGAGAATGTCTCCTCGGCTACGACACGATGATGCAGTTCGCGGGGCGTCAGCCGAAGAGGGCGTCGATCAACTGTGTCGTCGTCACCGGCTTTTCGAAGCACACGGCGTCGCGGGCCTGTCGCGCGACGGAAGACGCATCGTATCCCGTCGTGAAGACAAACGGCACCCCCTGTTCCCGGAGCACATCGGCGAGGGGGTAGACAAACTCTCCCTTTAGATTGATGTCGAGGACCGCGCCGTCGATTCGTTCAGCCTGCGCGATCAAGTCCGATGCCGCCTGCACGCTCGCCACCGGCCCGAGCACTTCGATGCCGTGTGCTTCGAGAGCCGCCGCCAGGGAATGCGCAACGTAGTAGTCGTCTTCGACGACCAGGACTCGCCGACGGGCGTCGTTCGTCGTCATCCGCCGGCCTCGCCCGTGTCGCCGCTGTCGAGCGGCAGTTTGATCGTGCAGCGGAAGACACGGTCGCCGACCTCGAACGTGGTCTGCGCCGAGAGCGAGTACGGCAGCGCTCGCTCGATCAGCGTGCGCCCGTAGCCGCAGCGTTGCGGATCGGCGCGGTCGAGCCCCTGCTCGATGCCGGACTCGAGCCACTCCAGCGCCAGGCATGCGCGTCCAGCGGCGGCGGGCTCGATGCGCCAGGTCACCGACAGACGACCGCTATCAGTCGCGAGCGCGCCGTATTTTTGCGCGTTCGTCGCCAGCTCGTGAATGGCCAGTGCCAGCGTTTGCACACTGCGCTTGCGCAGCCGCACGTCGGGTCCCTCGGCGATCGTTCTCGGGCCGCCCGCATGCGGTCCCAGCGCCTCCAGCTACATGCGCACCAGAGCGCCGATCGTAATCGGGGCCCGGTCGGCGCGCGACAACAGCCCCTGGACCCGGGAGAGCGCGGCGAGCCGGATGCTGAACTGCGCCATGAAAGCATCCATCGAGTCTGTCGCCCGCATCGTCTGCTGCGCGATCGATTCGACAACTGTGATCAGATTGCGCGTGCGATGCTGCATCTCGTCGATGAGCACCTGCTGGCGCTCCTTCCACAGCCGGCTTTCGGTGATGTCCTCGCTGAGCAGGATGATGCCGCCGATTTCTCCCGCTGCGGTGCGCCAGGGGTGAATCTCCCAGCGTATCCACTGAATGGAACCGTCGGCGCGCTCGAAGGGATCGCTATCCGATGCCTCCACGGCGCCCGCCAGGCAGCGTCGGTGGATCGCCTTCCAGCGTTCCGGGATCTCCGGGAAGACGTCGTAGTGACTTCGACCGATGAGGTCGCCCCTCAAACTGAAGTCTTGCAACCAACGGCGACTGACCGCCAGATAGCGCATGTCGCGGTCGAGCATCGCGACCGCCGCCGGTGCGCTTTCGAAGAACAAGCGCAGCTGCTCCTCCGACTCGCGCAGCTGTCCCTCTGCGCGCTTGCGCGCGGTGACGTCGAGGTTGATCCCGGTCATCGACAGGACCTGGCCGCCCGCATCGCGCCGGGCGCGACCGAGACCGTGCATCCAGAGCACGCCCCGTTGTGGGGAGACGGCACGGAACTCCATATTCCACTCGTCGTCGCCGGGCGTCTGCAGCATCTCATCGAGCCGGGCGACGACACGCGGCCGATCGCCCGGGTGGATCCGCTCGAGCCACGCTTCGTGCGTCCGCAGGTCGTCCGCCGCGAAGCCGTACATGGCGTGATAGCGGTCGTCCCAGTTCGTCTGGTTCGTTCGAGCGTTCCAACTCCACGCGCCCGCGGAGGACGCCTCCATCGCGAGCTGCAGGAGTTGCTCGCTCCGACGAAGCTCCTCTTCGACCTGCTTGGCATGCTCGATCAAGTCGGGTTCGCCGCCACGATCGATCTCAGTTGGTGGCATTCGCTTCACGAGTCCCTCGCTTGGGGGGCCCTGAACCTACATGCGAAAGACGCGTCGTGCCAGCGCGGCACCATGAAGCTGTTGCATCAGTTTGTCGGTTTGGCGGCCACTGCAGCCGGAACCAAGAACGTTCCCTCGGCGACACCCCCTTCTTCGAGCTACACGACAGCTCTGGCGGTGCAGGGTCATGCCCGCGGGCGGCTCGCGAAGCTGGTGCGGTGTCTGTCTGTTGCGCGCTTGACAGAGACAAACGGCCCGCAGTACGAGGACTGCCGTGGCGGCGAGAGCACAAGCGGTGATCTGCAATGTGCCGCCGTGAGTCGGATGAGGGGTAACAACTCCGGGCTTGTCCCGGCTATCCGCCGGCTATCCGCGCAGGGGGACAGATGACGAAGTTGTTTGTGCTGACCGTTGTCACCACCTTACTGTGCCCGTTGGCGAGCGTTGCGCAGCTCGTGCCGTCGGGGGCCGAGTTTCAGGTGACCGTGCATACGGCTGGGGGGCAGGACTACCCGGCCAGCGCGATGGCTGGGGACGGATCCTTCGTGGTCGCCTGGGACGGCGATGACGGTTATGGCGGCGGCGTGTTCGCGCGGCGCTTCGGCAGTGCGGGCCAGGCGCTCGGCGGAGAATTCCAGGTCAACACCTGCACCGTGGGAGGGCAGGCCAAGCCCGCCCTCGCCGCGGCGGCCGATGGGGCGTTCGTTGCGGTGTGGCTGAGCGACGGGCAGGACGGCAGTGGCTACGGAGTGTTCGGGCAACGCTTCGACAGCGCCGGCCAGGCCGTCGGCACCGAGTTTCAGGCCAACACTTATACCGAGGCCTCCCAGGGCGACGACGGCGATCCGGCAATCGCGGCGGCGCCGGACGGTTCGTTCGTGGTGACGTGGGCCGGCGACGGGCAGGACGGCGACGGCCTGGCCGCCATGGCGCAGCTCTACGACAGCAACGGGCAGCCGGTCGGGACCGAGTTCCAGGCCAACAGTTACACGATTGGCAGCCAGTACATGCCCGAGGCGGCGATGGACGCCAGCGGATCGTTCGTGCTGGCATGGAGCAGTCCGCGCGAGGGCGGGAGCCCGGGCATCGCGGCGCAACGTTTCGACGATGCCGGCCAGCCGGTGGGGGCGGAGTTCCAGGTCAACACCTATACGATGGGGGCCCAGTTAACGCCCGCACTGGCGCCCGGCCCATCGGGCTCCTTCCTGGTGGCGTGGTACGACGACGACGGTCACGACGGCGCCGGCGGGGGGATCTTCGCGCGCCGCTTCGACGGCTCCGGGCAGGGAGTCGGCACGGAGTTTCAGGTCAATACGTACACGCCCGGCTCGCAGAGCTATCCGCCGAAGGTCGCGGCGGGAGCGAACGGGGAATACGTCGTCGTGTGGCGCAGCGCGCGCGACGGCGACGGTTTCGGCGTCTTTGCGCGGCGCTACGACAGCGCCGGACAGGCGACCGGGAACGAGATCCAGATCAACACGTTCACACAAGACTGGCAGTGGCTGCCGGACGTGAGCGGCGCGCTGAACGGCTCGTTCGTGGTCTCTTGGCAGAGCGAGTCGCAGGACGGCGACGGCAGCGGCGTGTTCGCGCAGTTCTTCGGATCGAGCGCGTTCTGCGGCAACAATACGGTGGACGGGGGCGAGGACTGCGACGACGGCAACACCAACGACGGCGACGGGTGCGACTCGAACTGCACGGTCACCGCGTGCGGCAACGGGATCCTCACCGGCAGCGAGGAGTGCGACGATGGGAACGTCTCCGACGGCGACGGTTGCTCTGCTGTTTGCGGGGACACGTCGACGCCCGAGAACCTGGCGGATCCCGAGCTCACCGCGGGCGAGACGCTGACCAGCGACACGGAGGCCGACGGCGCCACGCCGGAGGACCCCGTGGAGACGTCGATCACGCTGTTTGCGGGCACCGCGGCGGTCGCCGGTACGGCGGCGGCGACGATCGCGGAGATCTCCGGTGCCGGCCCGTCGGTTCCCGGCTACGCGATCTTCGGCCAGCAGGTGCAGATCAACTTCACCTGCACCGGCACCTGCGCAACTCCGACCGCGCCGCTCACCCTCAGCTTCCGCATCGACGCATCGCGCATTCCTTCGGGCGTCGACGAGAACAACTTCGCGGTTCTGCGCGACGGCGTGGTGATCGGACCGTGCACCGGGTCGCCGGGGGTGGCGAGCCCTGACCCGTGTGTGGACGATCGTACGCTTTTCGGCGACGGCGACATCGGCGCGACCATCCTCACTTCGCTGGCCAGCGAGTGGAGCTTCGCCAAGTCGGTTTGCTCGGCGACACCGATCGCCTGCGACGACCCCGGCACGGCGATCTTCTCGGTCAAGAAAACGACCGGCGACCCCAGTGCGACCAAGCTGATCTGGAAATGGCTGAAAGGATCGATTGCGAGCCAGTCCGCTTTCGGCGATCCGACCGCCGGAACGGGCTACACGCTCTGCGTCTACGACGGGGCGGCGCTGGTCGAAAGCCACAGCATTACCGGCGCGGGCGACTGCGACGATAGCCCCTGCTGGAAGCCGGTCGGCGACAAGGGGTACAAGTACAAGAACCCGGCGGGCAACGACGCCGGCATCACGAAGGTGCTGCTCAAGTCGGGCCCGGGAAAATCGAAGATCCTGGTGAAGGGCAAGGGCACCAACCTCGTGGTGCCCTCATCCGATCCGATCTACGCCCAGTCGCCCGACGTCAGCGTGCAGCTCGTCAGCAGCGGCGGCGGTTGTTGGCAGGCGGTCTATCCATCCGGCGCCACGACCAGCAGCGGGGAGAAGTTCCAGGACAAGATCCAGTGAGGCGTCGCTCGGTCGAGGGGGTGTCCCCATTCGCCGTCACCGGCTCGTTCGGAGAAACCTGAACTCGAGGTCGAGCAGCTCACAGCGACGACGTCTGACCAGCGCAACTACCTGAGAAGGATTGGTCAGTATCGTCCGAATGGTGGAATGCTGGAGGAGCATGCGCTGCGCGCCCGCCGCTCGAACCCAGCCGTCTTGCCCAATCGCCAACGGCGCGTTAGGGTCAATTTCCACTGAGAGATGTCGATCCATGGCTGACGTGAAGATCTACACCACCACGATGTGCCCGTACTGCGTGCGCGCCAAGCGCCTGCTCGACCACAAGGGCGTGTCCTATGACGAAATCGACGTCAGCAGCGACATGGACCTGCGCGAGAAGATGATTGCCGATTCCGGTGGCCGGCGCACGGTGCCGCAGATCTTCATCGACGGTAAGCCGATCGGCGGTTTCGACGAGCTCTACGCGCTCGATACCGCCGGCGAGCTCGACGGTATGCTGAGCGGCACGGCTTAGCGCTCTTTCGCGGCGATTTCCGGCCCTCCGGGGCGGCGGCAAACTGTCTCCGATGGCGCGTTTACTTCCGCGCGAGCCCTGTGCTAACCATTCGGCGTTACACCACAATTCCCTCGGGAGTCCCACCATGTCTGGTCATTCCAAGTGGAGCACCATCAAGCACAAGAAGGCCGCCAAGGATGCCAAGCGCGGCAAGCTGTTCACCAAGCTGATCAAGGAGATCACGGTGGCGGCCAGGGTCGGCGGCGGCGATATCAATGCCAACCCCCGCCTGCGCACGGCGGTGCTGACCGCGAAGCAAAACAGCATGCCCAACGACAACATCGACCGGGCCATCAAAAAGGGCACCGGTGAGCTCGAAGGGACGCAGTACGACGAGATTCAGTACGAGGGCTACGGGCCGGGCGGGGCCGCCGTGCTGGTGATGGCGATGACCGACAACCGCAACCGCACCGTGTCGGAGATCCGCCGGGTGTTCAGCATGAACGGCGGCAGCATGGGCGAGAGCGGCTGCGTGGCGTGGATGTTCCAGAAGCGCGGGCTGATCACCGTCGAAAAGTCCAAGGCGGACGAGGACCGGCTGATCGAGGTGACCCTCGATGCCGGGGCGGATGACGTCACCGACGCCGACGATGTCTTCCAGGTCACCACGCCGCCTGACCGCTTCGAAGCGGTGAAGGCGGCGCTCGACCAGGCCGGGATTGCACCGGCCAGTGCCGAGGTCAGCATGGTGTCACAGAACACTGTCAGCTTGACCGGCACGGCGGCGGAGCAGACACTGAAACTGCTCGAGGAGCTGGAGGAGCACGACGACGTGCAGGACGTCGCCTCCAATTTCGACATTCCGCAAGAAGAGCTCGAGCGGTTGAGCGCGGCCTGAGCGCGCGGCGCAGCGGGGCTGCGCCCCGGGAGGTGTGCGGTGCGGTGGTCGCGAGCGCAGGAGGCGAGAAGCGGAGCGGCGGCGCAGCGGGTGCTCGGCGTCGACCCCGGTACGGTGGCAACCGGCTGGGGCGTGGTCGAGGTGTCCGGCACCGGCGTGCGCTACGTCGCCAGCGGCGTGGTGCGGCCGCGCGGCGAGCGCGCCGACCGCTTGGTGACCATCTTTCGCGCCGCGCGCGAAGTCTGCGAGCGCTACGCGCCCGCGGCGTTGAGCATCGAGCAGATGTTCGTCGGCGACAACATTCAGACGGCCTTCCGCCTCGGTGAAGCGCGCGGCGTCATCATGCTCGCCGCCGCCGAGGCGGGGCTCGGCGTGGCGGAGTACAGCCCGGCCGAGATCAAGATCGCCGTCGCCGGCAGCGGACGCGCTGCCAAAGAGCAGATCCAGGCCATGGTCGGCCGCCTGCTCGGGCTCGACACCGCGTTCGGCGCCGACGAGGCCGATGCCCTGGGCGCGGCGATCTGCCACCTGCAAACGAGCCGCTTTGCCGCCCTGGTGAGCGCGCAGCTCCCGGCTGGGGTCCGGTTTCGGACCGGCCGGCGCGCGGCGACTCGATGATCGCGCGCCTGGTCGGCCGTTTGGCGCGCAAGTCCCCCGACGCGTTGATCGTCGACGTGCACGGAGTCGGCTATCGGGTCATGGTGTCGCTGAACGCCTTCGCGACGCTGCCCAACGAGGGCGAGCCCGTCGAGCTCGAGATCCACACCCAGATGCGCGAGAACGCGCTCGAGCTGTTCGGCTTCCTCGACCGGCGCGAGAAGAGCCTGTTTGCCGCGCTGCTGGCCGTCTCCGGCGTCGGGCCGCGCATGGCGCTGAACATTCTGTCCGGCATGCCGACCGGCGACCTGCTCGACGCCCTCGGCCGCGGCGACGTGCCGCGATTGGTGTCGATGCCGGGGGTGGGCAAGAAGACGGCGGAACGCCTGGTCGTCGAGCTGAAGGACCGTGTGCGCCAGTTGCGCGCGGAAGTGCCCGAACAGGGACACGCGCCGGGCGACGTGGAGGCCGAGGCGGTCTCCGCCTTGGTCAATCTCGGCTATCGCCAGGCCGAAGCCGAGCGCGTGGTGCGCCAGGTGGTCCCGCAGGCGGGGGGTGATCTCGGCGTGGTCATCCGCCAGGCTTTGCAACGACTGAGCGCATGACCGAGCACGACGGCACGGTGGCGCGGCTGGTCTCCGGCGAAACCGGCGATGAGGACGCCCGCTTCGACTCGACGCTGCGGCCCGGAACGCTGGCCGACTACATCGGCCAGGAGTCGCTGAAGGCCAACCTGCGGGTCGCCATCGAGGCGGCCAAGGCGCGCGGCGAGTGCCTCGACCACATCCTTCTCTACGGCCCTCCAGGGCTCGGCAAGACCTCGCTGGCCCACGTCATCGGCCGCGAGATGGGCGTCGCCGTGCGCTCGACGTCGGGCCCGGTGATCGAGCGGCCCGGCGATCTGGCCGCGCAGCTCACCAACCTCGAGCAGGGCGACGTGCTGTTCATCGACGAGATACACCGCCTCAACCGCGTCGTCGAGGAAATCCTCTACCCGGCGATGGAGGACTACCAGATCGACGTGATGATCGGGCAGGGCCCGTCGGCGCGCTCGATCAAGCTCGACCTCAAGCGCTTTACGCTGATCGGTGCGACCACCCGCGCCGGGCTGCTGTCCTCGCCGCTGCGCAACCGCTTCGGCGTCAGCTTCCGGCTCGACTTCTATCGCAGCGCCGAGCTGGCCGAGATCGTGCGCCGCTCGGCTGCCATCCTCGCCGTGCCGATCGATTCTGCCGGCGCCGACGAGATCGCGCGCCGCGCCCGCGGCACGCCGCGCATCGCCAATCGGCTGCTGCGCCGCGTGCGCGACTTCGCCCTGGTGCGCGCTCATGGCGTCATCACGCAGCCGGTGGCCGATCAGGCGTTGGCGCTGCTGGAAGTGGACCATCGCGGGTTCGACAAGATGGACCGGGCGCTGTTGCTGACCCTGATCGACAAGTTCAACGGCGGCCCGGTGGGTGTCGAGACGCTGGCGGCGGCGATCGGCGAAGATCGCGAGACGATCGAGGATGTCTACGAGCCGTTCCTGATCCAGGAGGGTTACCTGAGCCGCACCCCCAAGGGGCGCATGGCGACGCCGTTGGCCTTCGAGCACTTCGGCCGCCCGGCGCGCCCGAGCAAGGGCCAGGGCTCGCTGTTCGAGTGAGCCGGCTTGCCAGCGGCAGGTCCGGACCCTAAGATCCAGGCTCACGCTCGGAATATCATGCCCCACTGGCTCAACAGGCGGGCGACCACCGCGCCGGATCTCCCGGCTGACGAGCTGCGGCGCCGGCGGCGCGAGGCGCTGCTGATCGCCATCACGGCCGTGGTGTTCGTCGTCTTCGCCATCTTCGAGACCCGGCTGCCGGAGTTCAGCAGCAGCTCGTCGCAGTCCGGCAACGTCATCTTCTTCCTGCTCATCAACCTCAACCTGATTCTGCTCGTCCTGCTGATCTTCCTGGTCGCGCGCAACCTGGTGAAGCTGATTTTCGAGCGCCGGCGCCGCATTCTCGGCGCGCGCCTGCGCGCCCGGCTGGTCCTCGCCTTCGTCAGCCTGACCGTCTTTCCAACCGTCGTCCTCTTCCTGGTCGCCGACGCTTTTCTGAGCAGCGCGATGGAGAGCTGGTTCGGCACCCGTGTCGAGCGCGCGCTCGACAGCTCGGTGCAGGTGGCGCATCGGTACTACCAACGGGCGGGCAGCGACGCGCTGCACTTCGCCACCGGGCTCGCCGAGCAGATCGGCCGCCGCGGCCTGCTGCGCGAGTCGCATCGCGCCCAGCTGCAGAAGCTGATCGACATCCGCCGCGACGAGCTCAACCTCGGCGGCATCGAGGTGCTCGCCGGTGAACGGGCGGTGGCCGCCGCCTGGCCGCCTGGCGAGCGGCTGGCGCTGCCGGCCATCGCCCCCGACAATCTGCGCGAGGTGGTGGTGGAAGGGCAGGAGTTTGCCCGCACCCAGCCCTTCAGCCGCGGCGACATCGTGCGCGGCGGTGTGCCGATTCGCGGCCCGGACGGCCGGGTCCTCGGCGCCGTGGTGGTCGACTACGTCGTGCCGCGTGCGGTGAGCAAAGCGGCGCGCCAGACGGCGCGCTCGCACCACGAGTACCTCCAGCTCAAGGTGCTGAAGCAGCCGATTCGCAACGGCTACACGCTGACCTTCGCGCTGATCACGCTCGTCGTGCTGTTCTCGGCCACCTGGTTCGGTTTCTACTTCGCCAAGGGCATCACCGTGCCCATTCAACGCCTGGGCGAGGGCATGCAGCAGGTGGCGCAAGGCAATTGGACCTACCGCGCCGCGGCCGGCGGCGACGAAGAAATCGGCACGCTGGTGACGTCGTTCAACCGCATGACCGCCGACCTCGAAACCATTCACTCGGAGCTCGAGGAACGCCGGCGCTACATCGAGAACATTCTTGCCAACATCGCCGCCGGCGTGGTGTCGGTGGACGATGCGGACGCGGTGGCGACGGTCAACCCGGCGGCGGCCGCGATGCTCGGCATCCGCGCCGACGAGGTGCGCGGGCGGAGCTGGCGCGAGGTGTTCGACCGCGAGGACCTGCAGCCCGTCGCCGACCTGGTCGGGCGCTTGCGCGAGGAGCGGCGGGAGAAGGCGGAGCAGCAGGTGAAGCTGACCGGCGGGCCGCGCCAGGTCACGGCGTGGGTCACGGTCACGACGCTCAGCGACGAGGCCGGCGCGCCGGCCGGGCTGATCCTGTTCTTCGAGGACGTCACGCACCTCCTGCGCGTCGAGCGCATGGAAGCGTGGCGCGAGGTGGCGCGCCGCATCGCGCACGAGATCAAGAACCCGCTGACGCCGATTCAGCTCTCGGCGCAGCGCCTGCGCAAGCGCTACGGGGCGCAGCTCGGCGGCGCCGACGAGGCGCTGTTCGACGAGTGCACGCGCACCATCATCGGCCAGGTCGAGCAGCTCAAGCGCCTGGTCAACGAATTCTCGACCTTCGCGCGGCTGCCCGCCGTCGAGGTGGCGCCGCACAACCTCAACGAGGTGGTCGAGGAGGCGTTGGTGCTGTTCCGCGAAGGCCATCGCGACATCACCTTCTCGGTGCGTGCCGACCCCGAGCTGCCGCCGGTCGACATCGACCGCGACGCGATCAAGCGCGCCGTGATCAATCTGCTCGACAACGCCGTCGCGGCGTGTCACGCCCGCGCCGGCGGCGGGCGGGTCGAAGTGGTCACCGCCCACGACCCGGTGATCGATGTCGTGCGTCTGGAAGTGGCCGACGACGGCAGCGGAATGACGCCCGACGTCAAGGCGCGCGCGTTCGAGCCCTACTTTTCGACCAAGAAGGACGGCACCGGATTGGGGCTCGCCATCGTGTCGGCGATTGCCGCCGATCACCACGCCTACCTCCGCGTCTGGGACAACGCGCCGCGCGGCACCCGCTTGGTCATCGAGTTTCCGCTCCGCCGCGGCGCCGCGCTGCGCGCCGCGCGGGCCTGAGGAGAATGCGCATGCCGACCGTACTGGTGGTGGACGATGAAGGCGAGATCCGCACCTCGCTGCGCGGGGTGCTGAACGACGAAGGGCTGCGAGTCATCGAGGCGGAGGACGGGCGCCGTGCGCTCGACCTGGTGCGCCAGGAGCGGCCGGAGCTGGTGCTGCTCGACGTCTGGATGCCGGAGATCGACGGCATCGAGCTGCTGCGCCACCTGCAGGAGGAGCCCGACCAGCCGCAGGTGATCATGATCTCCGGCCACGGCAACATCGAAACCGCCGTGCAGGCGACCAAGCTCGGCGCCTTCGACTTCATCGAGAAGCCGTTCTCGATCGAGGCGCTGTTGCACGTCGTCAACCGCGCCCTGGAGCACCGCGCACTCCTCGCCCACGCGGAGCGCGAGCCCGAGAACGGCGGCGTCGAACACCCCGTGCAACGCGAGCCGGCCGCCGTGGCGCGGCGCTCGCCGCGCAGCGAGTGCACGATCGGCCGCTCGGTGATCGCCAGCGGCCACGGTTTGCACACGGGCATCAAGTCCGGCGTGATTCTGCACCCCTTGCCGGCCGGCCGCGGGATCGTGTTCGCCAACCTGTCGAGCGCGTCGAGCGTGCCGGCACACCTCGACTACGTCGAGTCGACCGGTTACGCCACGACCCTGCACCATCAGGGGATGAGCGTCGGAACGGTCGAGCACCTGCTCGCGACGTTGCACGCCTACGGCGTCACCAACGCGCTCATCAAGGTGCAGAGCGAAGTGCCGGTCATGGACGGGTCGGCGCTCGATTTCTGCGCGCTGCTGGACAGTGCAGGGGTGGTGGATCTGGGCGAGCCGCTGGAGGACATCGTCATCGAGCGCCGGCTGGTGGTCGGCCGCGACGATGGCGAGGGCGAGTCGATTGCGATCGAGCCGCACGACGGCTTCAGCATCAGCTACACCTTGAGCTACCCGCCGCCGATCGGGCGCCAGCAGTACACCTACGTGCACCGCGGGCCGGAGTCGTTTCGCGACGAGATCGCCCCCGCGCGCACGTTCGGCTTCGTCAAGGACATGAAGGCGATGGCGGCGATGGGGCTGGCCAGCGGCGGCCGCCTCGACAATTGCATCCTGGTCGACGACGAAAAGATCGTCAACACGACGCTGCGCTTTCCCGACGAGTTCGCGCGCCACAAGATCCTCGACATCATGGGCGACTTCTACCTGCTCGGCCGGCCGTTGCGCGGTCGCATCGTCGCGCGCATGACCGGGCACGGCGACAACATCGCCCTGCTGCGGGCGGTGCGCGCCCAGTTGCAGAGCTGAACACCGCGCCGGGCGCTCAGGCGCGCGCGGCGACGATCAACGGGTCGACGCGGAAGGCTTTGCGCAACACGTTGGCGGCGGCGCGTGCCGACTCGCGGCTGGTGAAGTTCCGCACCGTGACGCGGAACACCGGGCGCTTCTTGCCGCCCAGCGACTCGACAGCGGCTTGATAGCCGCGTTGCGCGACCTTGCGGCGCAGCTCGTCGGCCTTGGCGCGGCTGCGGAACGAGGCCATGTGGATGTGGTAACGGAGCCCGGCGCGCTGCCCAGCCAGCTCATCTTGTTCGACCGGCGGCTTCTGCAATTGCGCCGGAGGGGCGGCGGCGATCTTGAGCTCGCGCGGCTTGGGCTTGTGCACCGTCGCGTCTTGCCACGCCGGCTCCGCGGCGGCCCTCGCCTCTTCCCAATCGTCATCCGTTCCCTTGGCTGCCTTCCAGTCGGCAGGGGCGGACGGTGCCGGCTGCCATTTGGTTTCCTGCCAACCCTGCAGCGTCGCCGGCTGCTTCAGGCCGTATTCGATCAGCCGGGTGACGTCGCCCCACAGGTCGGTCGACCCGAGCACCGCGACCAACACCTCGCGTTGCCCGTCGCTGGCGGCGCCGACGTAGCAGCGCTTGGCCGCGCGCGTATAGCCCGTCTTGCCCATGGCCTGCATGTCGCGGCGCGACAGCAGCCGGTTGTGCGAGCGCAGGCCGATGCGGCGCGTCGAGCCCTGGCGGGGCCGGATGACCGTCGACGGCGTCGACAGCACCTGGCGCAGCAGCGGCATGCGCACCGTGTGGTGCATCATCATGGCGAGGTCGTGCACGGTGGAGTAGTGGTCGGGATCGGGCAGGCCGTTTGGATTGACGAAATTCGAGCTCGTCGCGCCGAGCGCGCGGGCCGTCTCGTTCATCAGTCGCGCGAAGGTCGGCACCGAGCCGGCAATGCCCTCGGCGAGCGCGACGCTGGCGTCGTTGGCCGAATTGAGCAGCACGGCGTAGAGCAGATCGTTCATGTTCATCGACCATCCCGGCTTGAGCCAGATCTTCGACGGCTCCATGGAGCTGGCGTAGGGGCTGACCCGCACGGCGCGATCGAGCCCGCCGCGCCGGGCCGCCACCAGGGCGGTGACAATCTTGGTCGTGCTTGCCGGCGGCAGCGGCAGGTTGGGGTTGCGGGCAAACAGCACCGCGCCGGACGTGTCGTCGATCAGGATGGCGGCCTTGGCCGTGATGCGGCCGAAGGCGGGTTGGGACTCTGCCTGCGCCGCCCCGGTCGCCAGCCCGATCACCAGGCCAACGACCAGCGAACCGCGCTTCCAACTACCTGCCATTATGCACCGACACCCACCTCGCCGCACACCCCAAGTATGCGCACTTTCAGCCAAATCCGGAAGGCTGTCAACCGCGGATCTGCCGGCCGGATCTCAGCGCACGGTGGCGCCTGGGGCGACGGGGTTGCGCGGGCTCAGGATGGCGAAGCCGCCGGCGGGATCGGACGCGGCGAGCAGCATGCCCTGGCTCTCCACCCCGCGCAGCGTCGCCGGCTCGAGGTTGGCGACGACGACGACTTGCGTGCCAACCAGCGCCGCGGGGTCGTAGTGCGTGCGGATGCCGGCGACGAGTTGGCGCGATTCGCCGCCCAGGTCGACGGTCAGGACCAGCAGGCGGTCGGCGTTTGGATGCGGCGCCGCGGCGGTGATGGTGGCGACGCGCAGGTCGATCTGGCGGAAGGTCTCGAGAGTAATGGCGGACATGCCCTGCCTGTAGCACGCCGCCGTCGTGCCGCCCAAGACGATCGGTGCGTTGATTGGCTCGGCCGGTTTGGCCTATGCTCCGCGCCCACCGATGACGACCACAGAAGAGAGCCTGCGCCGGGTACCACCGCACAGCATCGAGGCGGAAGAATCGGTCATCGGCGGCATCCTGCTCGACAACACGGCGCTCGACCGCGCGCTGGAAGTCCTCTTGCCGGAGGACTTCTACCGCGAGGCACACCGCAAGATCATGCAGGCCATCGTCGACCTCAACAGCCGCACCGAGCCGGTCGATCTGATCACGTTGTCCGACGCGCTGAAGAGCCGCAACCAGCTGCAGGACGTCGGCGGGGCCGCCTATCTCGCCGAGCTGGTCGAGCGGGTGCCGACCGCGGCGCATGTCACCTACTATTCGCGCATCGTCAAAGACAAGGCGATTCTGCGCCTGTTGATCCAGATCACCACCGAGATCTCCATGCGCAGCTTCGAGGCGCAGGCCGACGTCGAGCGCTTCCTCGACGAGGCCGAGCAGAAGATCTACGAGGTCTCGGAGCGCAAGACCAAGCCGTCGTTCTTCCGCGTGCGCGAGATCGTCGTCGAGTCGATGAAAGCGGTCGAGCAGCTCTACGAGCGCCGCGAGTTGGTCACCGGCGTGCCGACCGGTTACACGGACCTCGATCGCAAGACGGCCGGCCTGCAGCCCGGTGACCTGATCATCGTCGCCGGCCGCCCTAGCATGGGCAAGACCGCGCTGGCGCTCAACATCGCCCAGTACGCCGCGCTCGAAGCGCGCATCGGCGTGGCGGTCTTCTCGCTCGAAATGTCGAAGGAGCAGCTCGTCTTCCGCATGCTGTGCTCCGAGGCGCGCGTCGACCAGTCGAAGGTGCGGGCCGGCTTCGCCGCGGAGCGCGACTATCCGAAGCTCGCCATCGCCGCCGAGCGCCTGGCCGAGGCGCCGGTGTACATCGACGACACGCCGGCACTGAGCGTGCTCGAGCTGCGCTCCAAGGCGCGGCGCTTGAAGCGCGAGCGCGATGCCAACCTCGGGTTGGTCGTGGTCGACTACCTGCAGCTCATGCGCGGGCACGCCACCGACAGCCGCGAGCAGGAGATTTCCGGCATCTCGCGTTCGCTCAAGGCGCTGGCCAAGGAGCTCGGGCTGCCGGTGATCGCGCTCTCGCAGCTCAACCGTCAGGTCGAGTCGCGCGCCGACAAGCGGCCGGTGATGGCCGACCTGCGCGAGTCGGGCGCGATCGAGCAGGACGCCGACGTCATCATGTTTCTCTACCGCGCCTACGTCTACGATCCGAAGAACGCCGACGAGCGCGACGCCGAGATCATCATCGGCAAGCAGCGCAATGGCCCCACCGGCATCGTGCCGCTGACGTTCTTCTCGGAATACACCCGATTCGAAAACCGCGCCGAGGACGAAGTCAGCTTCGGCGACGAAGGCGACGCGATCTGAGCGGCTATCCGGGCCGCTGGGCGCGGCTTTGCGCGAGCAGGGCACGCGTCGCCGCAGCGGGATCAGCGGCGTGGGCTATGGCCCCGATCAGGGCGACGGCGTCGGCGCCAATTGCCAGGACCGCCGCCACCGTCTCGGTCGTGATGCCGCCGATGGCGACCAGGGGGAGGGGACAGCGCCGGCGGACGGCGCGCAGCCCGTCGAGGTCCTGGACCGGGTCGGGGTTGTCCTTGCTGCGGGTCGGGAAGACCGGTCCGAACGCCAGGTAGTCGATGCCGCCGGCGCGCACCGCCGCGTCGGCTTGCGCCGCCGAGTGGGTCGAGAAGCCGATGACTTTGTCGGGCCCGAGGATCGCGCGCGCCTCCGCCGGCGGCAGATCGTCCTGACCGAGATGGACGCCCGCCGCGTCGACCAGGCGGGCGATGTCGGCGCGGTCGTTGATGATCAGCGCCGCGCCGGCGCGGTCGGTGCGTTCCTTGACGGCGCGCGCGAGCGCGGCGAAGGCGCCGCTGGCCGTGTGTTTGGCGCGCAGCTGCAGAAAGCGAATTCCCGCCGCCAGTAGCGCTTCGGCGAGCGCTACGTGCGTGCGCTCGGGGTGGCCGGCCGGATCGATAATGGGATAGAGCGGGTCGGGAAAGCGAAACGGCATCGGCCGCCGTCATTCACCGTGCGCGGCGGCGCGGCGGGGCGTGATCTTCAGCATGGCGATCTTCTTGCGCAGCGTGTTGCGGTTGATGCCGAGAATGGCCGCGGCCTGCAGCTGGTTGCCGTTGGTGCGCTCCAGCGTCAGCTCGATGAGCGGGCGCTCGATGCGCTCGATGATCAAGGAATAGAGGTCGGACGGTTCGACGTCGCCGGTCTGGCGGAAGTACTCCTTCAGCTTCAGTCGCACGATGTCCTCGAGCGACATGTCGCCGTACGCGGCCGGCGGCGTCTCGGCCGCGGCGAGTGCCAGATCGCGCGGCATCAGCGTCGGGCCGGCGGCGAGCACGGCGGCGCGCACCAGCGTGTTCTCCAGCTCGCGCACGTTGCCCGGCCAGTTGTGCCGGATGAGCAGATCGCGCGCCTCTTGCGAGAGGGCGGAGATGGCGGTGCCCATCTCGCGGTTGATCTTGTTGAGGAAGAAATTGATCAGCTCGGGGATGTCGCTGCGCCGCTCGCGCAACGGCGGGACGGCGATCGGCACGACGTTGAGGCGGAAGTAGAGGTCCTCGCGGAAGCGCTGTTGCTTGACGGCGCGGTCGAGCGGTTGGTTGGTGGCGGCGATGATGCGGCAGTCGACGGCGAGCACGCCGCGGCCGCCGAGGCGCGTCACCTCGCGCTCCTGCAGGACGCGCAGCAGCTTGGCCTGCAGCTCGAGGGGCATGTCGCCGATCTCGTCGAGCAGCAGCGTGCCGCCCTGGGCGAGCTCGAACTTGCCGGGCCGTTGCTCGGTGGCGCCGGTGAAGGCGCCGCGCTCGTGGCCGAACAGCTCGCTTTCGAGCAGGTCGCGCGGAATGGCCGAACAGTTGAGGGCGACGAACGGGCCGCTCCAGTGGTTGGAGTGGTAGTGCAGGACCTTGGCGATGAGCTCCTTGCCGGTGCCGCTTTCGCCCTGGATCAGCACGGTGGCGTCTGTCTTGGCCACGCGCCCGATGGTCTTGTAGATCTCCTGCATCGCCGTGCTGTTGCCGACGATCGCCACGCCGAGCTCGAAACGGCCGCGCAGCTCGCGCTCGAGTCGGTGCAGGTCGGTCGACAGGCGCGACATCTCCAGCGCCCGCGCTGCCACGGCGCGCACCTCGTCGATGTTGAACGGTTTGGTGATGTAGTCGTAGGCGCCGCGCTTCATCGCCTCGATGGCGTTGTCCATCGTGTTCTGCGCCGTGACGATGATGATCGGCGTCGTGATACCGGCCTCGCGCGTGTTGGTCAGCACCGTGAGACCATCGAGGTCGGGCATGCGCAGATCGACGAAGGCGAGGTCGACTTTGCCCTCGCTCAGGCGCTTGAGGGCCTCGTGCCCGCCGCTGGCTTGCACGACGGTGTGTCCTTCCTCTTCCAGGGCTTTGGCGAGCACCCAGCGGATGGACTCTTCGTCGTCGGCGACGAGAATGGAGCCGCGCGAGTCCATGGTCAGTGCGGCACCATCGGCAGCGTCACCGTGACTACCGTCCCGAAGCGGCTATTGGGCGCGGCGCGCATGACGCCGCCGTGCTCGGTGACGATGCGGTGCGAGATCGCCAGACCGAGGCCGGTGCCGCGTGGTTTGGTGGTGAAGAAGGGCTCGAAGATGCGCGCCGCATCGGCGGGCGAGATGCCGACACCTTGATCGGCCACCTCGACGCGCAAAAATTTGCTGGAGTGATCGTGCCCACGCAGAATGTGGAAGTCGGTCTCCATCCGCGTGCTGATCGTGATGGTGTTGCGGCCGGGGCTGGCGTGGCCCTCGGCGGTCATGGCATCCATCGCGTTCTTGAGCAGATTGAGGAAGACCTGGCTGAGCTGGGACTCGTCACCGTGGACGTCGGGGAGGCTGGGATCGAATTCGCATCGTAAATGAATTTCGCGGCGGGTCAATTCCCCCACCACGACCGACAGCACGTGCTGGATCACGCGGTGGATGTTGAGCGGCGCGAGCCGTGGCTTGGGCGGGGCGCCAAGGGTCAGCAGGTCTTCCACCAGCCCGCTCAACCGGTTCACCTCGCGCGTGATCACGCCGGTATACTCCTGCAGGTCGGCCTGGTCGGCGAGACGGCTCTGCAGCAGCTGGGCGGCGCCCTTGATGCCGGCGAGCGGGTTCTTGACCTCGTGCGCCAGGCCGGCCACCAGCGTGCCCAGCCGGGCGAGGCTCTCGAGACGGCGGGCCGATTCCTCGAGCGTCTTCTGGTAGCTGAGGTCGTGGATCACCAGCGCCGTGCCGCGCACATGATCCTGCCGATCCCACAGCGGCAGGCAGACGATACGCACCGGAATGCGCCGCCCTGGTCGTTGCAGCTGCTCCTCGCCGCGCGATTCCGTCTGGCCTTGCGCCTGGACGCGCGCCACCATCTCGCCGATCAGCGGGGTGAGCTCGAACACGTGTGCGCACGCCTGTCCGATCACACGGGCGCGCGGGCTGCCGACCAACTCCTCGGCGGCCTGATTGAAGAGCACGACGCGGGTTTCTGCATCCATCGCGATGACCGCGTCGGTGAACGCCGCCAAGACGTCTTCCCAGGGGACGGGCGCCTCCAACGGCGGGGTGCGCGTGCGGCGCAAGCGCGGTTTCATCCAGATCCAAGTCCCGGACGTGCGCTTAACACAACCCTCCGGCGTGGGGAAATGGCGGCGCGTTGACAAGGTCGGAGGCCTCGCATAGCGTCCCCGCTCGGCCAACATGATCAGCGTTCGCGAAGCCCTCGACTGTGTCCTGCGGCAGCTGCCGCGCGTACCGGCCGAGCAGGTGGCGCTGACCGACGCCGGCGGGCGGGTCTTGGCCGAAGCGGTGCTCGCCGGCCGCGACGTGCCGCCGTTTCGCAACTCGGCGATGGACGGCTTCGCGGTGCGGAGCGCAGACATCGCGGCGGCGGCACCCGAGCGCCCGGCGCGCCTGCGCATTCTCGAGACGGTCGCGGCGGGTGGCGTGCCGGTTCATGCCGTCGCGCCGGGGACGGCGACGCGCATCATGACCGGAGCGCTGGTGCCCGACGGCGCGGACACGGTGGTGCGCGTCGAGGATACGACCGAGACGGCGGCCGAGGTGGCAATCAACGTCGCTCCGGCGCCGGGCGCCAACGTGCGCCAGGCTGGTGAGGACGTCCGCACCGGCGCGCTCGTGCTCAGTCCGGGGCGCACCCTGCGCCCGGCCGACATCGGCGTGCTGGCCTCGGTGGGTTTGGCGATGGTGCGCGTCACCTGCCGGCCGCGCGTCGCGATTCTGACCACGGGCGACGAGTTGGTCGATCTCGGCCAGCCGCTGGCGCCGGGCCAGATCGCCAACAGCAACGCCTATGCATTGGCGGCGGCGGTGGCCGAAACCGGTGCCGAACCGGTCGTCCTGGGCATCGTGCGCGATCAGCCCGAGCTGATCCGCGCGGCGTTCGAGCAGGCGTTTCGTTGCGACATGGTGCTCTCGACCGGTGGCGTATCGGTCGGCAATTTCGACTTCGTGCGCCGTATCCTCGCCGAGCTGGGGTACGTCGAGCGCTTCTGGAAGGTGGCGCAGAAGCCGGGCAAGCCGCTGACTTTCGGACTGCGCGCCGAGACGCCGGTGTTCGGTCTGCCGGGCAATCCGGTGTCGACCCTGGTGTGCTTCTATCTCTATGTCGTGCCAGCGCTGCGGGCGATGATGGGGTGCGAGGCGCTGTTTCTGCCCAGCGCGACGGCGACCATGGCCGAGACCGTGCGCAAGGCGAGTGGGTTGACCGAGTTCGTGCGCTGCAGTCTCGAAGGGCCGCCGGATCGCTATCGCGCCCGCTCGACGGGCACGCAGAGCTCGGGTGTGCTGCGCTCGATGTCGCTCGGCGACGCGCTGATCGTCGGCCCGGCCGATGCCAAGGTGCTCGAGGCGGGTGCGCCGGTGACGGCCATCTTGCTCGCGGCCAGCGCCGGCGCCGCGGCGCCGCCCTTCTGAGGCCAGGGAAGGGCGATCGGCGATGCGGGTCGGGCAGGGGTGGGACATTCACCGCTTGATCGCGGGCGGGCCGCTGCGCATCGGCGGCATCGACGTGCCGTTCGAGCAGCGCTTGCTCGGGCACTCGGACGGCGATGTCGTCCTCCACGCGGTCACCGACGCATTGCTCGGCGCCATCGCCGCCGGCGACATCGGCACGCACTTTCCCGACACCGACCCGCGCTACCACGGCATCGACAGCGCGCGGCTGCTGCGCCAGGCGGTCGAGCTGGTGACGGCGCGCGGCCTCGCGGTCGGCAACGTCGATGTCACGGTGCTGGCCGAGCGACCCAAGCTGGGGCCGCACTTCGCGGCGATGCGGGCGCGGGTGGCGGAGGTGTTGAGCGTGGCGGTGGAGCAGGTCAGCCTCAAGGCCAAGACCACCGAAGGTCTCGGCGCCATCGGCCGCGGCGAGGCGATCGCGGCGCTGGCGGTTGCGACCGTCGGCTAGCGACCCCGCAGGTTACAGGTCGCCGTCGTCGCCGGAATCGGAGCCGCCCTCCATCTCGTCGATCATCTCGTCCATGTCGGCGCCGCCGAGCTCGTCCCCCATCTCCTTGCCCATCTTGCGCATGAAGCGACTGACGCTTTTGGGGTCGTTCTCGTCGAGGTCGCCGAGGTTACCCGGATCGGCCAGCGCGTCCATGCGCGCCTCCTCCGACTTCGGCATGGCGAAGCGCGACATCAGCCGGTCGGCGGCGCGACCGCCGCACTGCGGGCATTCGGCGGCGACCCGCTCGCTGACCCGCAAGGTCAGGACGGAGAAGCGTTTGCGGCACTTGCGACAGCGGTATTCGTAGATCGGCATACGCCACCTCCGGCGTCGGCAGGTGTCTAGCAAACCGTGGCGCGCCCGACCACCGGCTACTTGTGCGCCTTGACGACGAAGCCGCGGTCGTTGTGGATCAGCAACGAGCGCTTGCCGTTGATGATGGTTTCGAGCGCCACCTCGCGCTGCCAGAGCTGGTAGACGAAGGCCAGGGTCTTTTCGGCGTACTCGGGGAGCAGATCGCGGCCGTCGTGGACGTGCACCAGATGCAGCGCGTGCTTGCCGCCAAAGTCGCCGTCTTCGACGCGGATCACCGGTACGCCGTTCATTCCGACGCTGGCAATCAGCGTCTCTTTGACCTCGCGCCAGCCGTCCTCGTCGGCGACGTGCGTGATGATGACATCGTCGCCTTTCGGCTGATAGCGAAACAGATCCAGCTTGCGGATCAGGTCCTCGGTCAGGTGGCGGCGCAAAAACGCGGCGTCGCGGTCCGACTCGCGCACCGCGAACAACATCTCGCGGCCTTGCGGATCGAGCGGTCCCGCATTGTCCTCCGCTTCCGGCGCCGAGCTGGCACGGCGGTAGATGTCCTCCCAGACGCGCAGACCGAGGTGATACGGGTTCACCTGACCCTCGTGCGGGCGCACGACTTGGTTGTGACGCACGAGAAACTCGAGTTGCAGGTCCTCGGGCAACACGAGGCGGTCGAGAATGCGCTTGTGCCAGTACGAGGCCCAGCCCTCGTTCATGATCTTGGTCTCGATCTGGGGGATGAAGTACTGCGCTTGATCGTGGACGATCGTCAGCAGATCGCGCTCCCACTCGGACAGATACGGGTTGTGGTCGCGGATGAAGAGCAGCACGTCCTCGTCGGGATTGAGCGGCACCTTGCGCAGATCGGGTTCGACGTACGGGGGCGCCTTGTGCAGGTTCTGGAACGGGTCGTGGCGCGGTTCGGCCGCGTCGAGCGCCGCCTGGCGGGCTTCTCCCGGCGACGGCTTGTGCACGGCCAGGTTGCGCCGACACTGCAGCGAGAGCGCGTGTGCGGCATCGAGGATGGGCTCCACCCGCTCGACGCCGACGCTCGGGTCCTCCTGATACGCGCGCACGCGCGTCGCATGGGTTTTGGCGGTGCTGAGCGTGTACTCGGGATGCGTCGTCTTGAAGGTGAAGTTGTTTTTGAAGAAATCGTTGTGCCCATAGACGTGCGCGATGGTGAGGATCTGCAGGAGCAGGGAGTTGTCGCGCATCAGATATGCGAGGGCTGGGTTCGAGTTGATCACCATCTCGTACGGGAGGCCGGAGACGCCGTAGTCGTAGAGGGTCTTCAGCTTCTCGAAGCTCTTGCCGTACGACCAGTGCGGGTAGTGCGATGGCATGCCCGAGTACGCCATGTACCCGAGCATCTGGGTGTGGTCGCAGACCTCGAAGTCCTGCGGGAAGCAGTCGAGCCCGAATTGCTCGACTTGCTCGCGGATCAGCGCGTCCCAGTGTTCCAGGTCGGCGAGCTCGTAGTGACGGCCCATCGGTCAGGCCTCGGCCGCGAGTTCGCGGGCGCGATCCTTGGCCAGCAGCGCGCGGAAGCTGGGCCACACGTCTTCCTTGCGCTCGATGAGCACGGTCTGGAAGTTCTCGGCGTCGAGGCGGCGGAAGATGTTGAGCATCGAGCTCTCGTAGTAGCGCGAACCCAGCGGCTTGATTTCGCCGTAGCCGAAGAGGTTGCAGACCTCGGTCAGCTCCTTGGCGGTGCGCAGGGCGGCGGCATTGTCGGCGTCGAAGTTGTCGCCGTCGGAGCAATGGAAGGCGTACACGTTCCACAGCGACGGGTGGTAGCGCTCGGCGATGATGTCGAGCGCGCGCT
>CAYVUV010000325.1:0-33141 GCA_964455095.1 uncultured Binatia bacterium (SeqCode) | reverse complement strand
CGGCTGGCGCGCGCGGGATACACGGCGGTCGCCATCGACTACCGCCTGGCGCCGGCGCATCGCTTTCCGGCGCCGCTCGACGACTGCCGCGACGCGGTCCGCTGGATGCGCGGCAACGCCGCGCGTTACCGGATCGACCCGCGGCGCGTCGGCGCCTTCGGCTACTCCGCCGGCGCCCATCTGGTCGCGCTGCTGGCGACCGATGCCGCGGCCGAGCCGGGTGACGGGACAACCGAGACCAGCGCGCGCATCCAGGCCGCCGTGGTCGGTGGCACGCCCGCCGACTTGCGCGGCTACGACAACCGCGCGGTGCGGGCACTGCTCGGTGGCACACGCGCGGACCTGCCGGAAATGTACGCGCGCGCTTCGCCGATCGTGTTCGTCAGTCCCGGCGACCCGCCGATGTTCCTCTACCACGGCCGCCACGACTGGATCGTCGACGTGGCGCAGTCGCGCGCCATGGTCGACGCGCTGCGCGCCGCCGCGGTGCCGGTCGAATACTACGAATCGAGCCTCGGCCACGCGGCGGCGTTTCTGTTCGACGGCGAGGAAGTCGCGCGCGCCATCGCGTTCTTCGACCGCTGGCTGAGCGCGGCGCGGTTGGCGCAGGCGAGCAACCCCACGCAGTAGAGCGCGCGTCCCTGCCCGCCGCCCGGCGCGGAGTCTCCTTGCCCGGCGCCCGGTGCGGCGGTATGCACGAGCCATCGGGAGGTCGTGTGACGCCACAGACTGCCAGCGCAAGTTCGCCGCCCACGGAGGGTCGCTACCGCATCGACACGCTGAACGCGTCCGGCTTGCCGCTGTGCATCGCGCCCGACGGCGACGACAGCATCGACCACCTGTGCGCCTGGTTGCGCGAGCGGGCGGACTGGGTCCAGGGGCAGCTGGCCGCGCACGGGGCGCTGCTGTTTCGCGGCTTTCCGATCCATGCCGCCGCCGACTTCGAACGCGTCGCGCGCGCCATCGACGGCGAGTTGAACAACCAATATCTGGGCACCTCGCCGCGCAACGGCTTGACCGACTACGTCTTCACCGCCAGCGAGCTGCCGCCCTTCTTCCCCATCCCGCAGCACTGCGAGATGAGCTTCGTCGCCCATCCGCCGCGGCGCGTGTTCTTCTGCTGCCTGGTGGCGCCGGCACCGGGCAGCGGCGAGACCCCGCTGGTCGACTTCCGCGCCGTGTGGCGCGACCTCGACCCCGCCGTGCGCGCGCGCTTCGAGCGCGGCGGCATCCGCATCGTGCGCAACTACAGCGGCCCGCAGGGCGGCAGCAAGCTCGACCTCTGGCAGCTCAAGCGTTGGGACGAGATGTTCGCCACCACCGACAAGGCGGCGGTCGAAGCGACCTGCCGCGCCGAGGGCTTCGATGTGCAGTGGCAACCGCGCGACGGCCTGCGGCTGATCAGCACGCAGCCGGTCACGCGCAACCACCCGCGCACCGGCGAGCCGGTCTGGCACAACCACACGCAGGTGTTCCACCTCTCCGCCGCCCCCGGCGAGTACCGCCGCATCGCCCGACTGCGCCCGACGCTGCGCCACCGCGCCCTGGCGCTGTTCGCGCGCGCCATGGTCGCCCTGCAGCGCACGCTGCGCTCGTCCGACGAACAGGCCATGCACTGCACCTATCTCGACGGCTCGGAGATCTCCGACGCCGACATGGAGCACGTGCGCGACGTCATCTGGCGCCATCTGGTGATCACCCCGTGGCAGCGCGGCGACGTCGTCGCCATCGACAACCACTCCGTCGCCCACGGCCGCCTGCCCTACCAGGGCCCGCGCCAGGTGGCGGTCTGCTGGGCGTGAGCGAATCGGCGCGCCCTCATCACGGGATCGCCGACCTCAATTCAAGTACCCAAGCGCCCGTAGTTGCTCGCGTGTCTTGTCGGACAACGGCGCCGCGGTCGATTCGACGCGGTCCTTGATCGTTGCGCCGTACAGCGCCGCGAGCGCTCTCTTCATCGGTTCCGCCACTGCCGGATCCCGGGAGGGATTGCGCTCGGCGTAGTCAGTGCGCCGGTCAAAGACTCCCAATGAATTCCCCGCCAGCGCGTCGTCTTGGATCGCTCCTGAGTCGAGCGGGTAATCCACGATCAGCTTTCTTCCTTCCAGGTCCGTAAAGGCCTTCTGATTGTATTTTCTCGTGATCTCCGAGAGCACTCCCGCCCGCCCGCCACTCTTGTCGTCATCGAGGAGCGACAGGCCCTGGGCATGGGTCGGGACCTCGATCGCCGCCATCTCCAACAGCGAAGGGAAGACATCGACCGTGCTCACGGTGAAATCCGGAGCGCGGTGCGGCTGTCCGGTTTTGAGAAACAGCGGCACGTGCAGCTCCTCGTTGTGCACTTCGAATCCGTGGGTGAGATGGCCGTGCTCCATGAACTGCTCGCCGTGGTCGCCCACCACTGCGACGCGCAGGTCATCGTACAGTCCGCGGTCTTTCAAGAACGCGAACAGCTCGGCGAGCTGGTCGTCCAGGTACCGAATCTCGCCGTCATACCGATTGATGAGGTCTTCTATCTCGGCCGAATAGGCCGGCCCCGGCGGTGTGCCGGAAAACATCGCGCGGTACGGTGCGGGCGGATCGTATGGGTCGTGCGGATCGAGATAGTGCAGGAAAAGAAAGAACGGTTTGGGGATCTTCGACATCTCCGCGATCACCGCGAAGGCGGTCTGGTTGATCTCTTCCGCCCGGCCCCGATCACGATAGTGATACCGGTCGAATCCCTGATCGAAGCCGAACTCCGCCTGCATCCAGGGGTTCGGCGTAATTCCGGCCGTGACGTAGCCGTGCTGGCGGAAGATCTCCGCGAGGGTCAGCACCTTGTCGTCCAACCTGGTCGCCGACTGGCGGGCCAGATCGCGCCCGTCTGGGGGCATCATGCCGTGCCGCGACGGATACACCCCGCTGAACATCGTCGCCAGCGAGGGCGGGGTCCACGGCGCCGCCGTCACGGCATAGTTGAACTTCACATTCTCGGATGCGAATCCATCCAGGATCGGACTGGTGGCGCGCGGGTAACCGTAGCTCCCAAGGTGATCGGCTCGCAGCGTATCGAGAACGATCAGCATTACATTCGGTTGTGCGGAGGATGACCTTCCGATTGCGGCGACCGCCACCATCGCTGCGAACAGCCCCAGCAGCAGAAGAAGTGCTCCGGTTTTCTTCACCTTGCGGCTCCGCGGATAGTATACGAGGCGACTGCCCAACATCCGAACCCGCGCAGCCCTGCGGCTGAAGTGCCCCCCCGCGCACGATCGAGTCTCCCTGAACGGAGCATACGCGATGCCCTCCCGTCCGCGCTCGGCCGCGAAGCCTCCTGTTCTCGCTCTCGCGAAGGCGTGCGCGAGGCGCGAGAAAAACCGGCGCCCTGGCCGCCTCCGAGTCGTTGGCATCTTCCTTGGTTCTCCATCACGAGAGGTCCCATGGGAATCCGCACCGTCATGTGCCCGATCGACTTCTCCGAGCTTGCCGAGCGCGAGCTCGACCTGGCCGTGGAGGTCTGCCGGGTTTCGGGGGCGCGGTTGGTGCTGCACTACAACGTCGCGGCGATCGCGCCGGGTCTCTCGAAGGCCTGGGAGTGGGATCGGGAGCACCGGCAGGGCGAGCCCTCCGCCGCGGAGGCCGAGAGGCGCGTCCAGGCCCTGCTCGGCAAGCTGCCGGCCGGGGCGCGCGGCGAGGCGGTGATCACGCACGGCCCCTTGGCGGCGGTCGTGCTCGCCGTCGCGGCCGAGCTGCCCGCCGATCTGCTCGTGCTCGGCACGCACGGATGGAGCACGGAGGATCACGCCTCGGTCACCGAACGCGTCATCGACCGCACGCCCTGTCCGGTGCTGACGGTGCGCGATCTGTCGGGGCTGGAGAATTTCCGCCTCACGACCGCGCCCGGCGCGGCGATGCCGCGCGTCGTCGTGCCGACCGACTTCTCGCCGTCGGCCAACCACGCCGTCGCCTACGCGGCCGCGCTGGCGCGCGACTTCGGGCTGCAACTCCACCTGCTTCACGTCGCGCACGGCGGAGACGAGAAGAAAGCCCTCAAGACGTTGGACGGCTTGGTGCCGCCCGATTTGCGCGCGCGGGTGGAATGCCACTCGCGCGTCGGCCGGACGGAGGAGGAGATCGAGAAGTTCGTGCGCGAGACGGAGCCGCAGCTGGTCGTGATGGGAACGCACGCGCGGGGTTTCTGGCGCCATCTCTTCACGCGCGACGTGGCGCGCCAGATCTTGCACGAATCGACCTGCCCGGTGTGGTTCGTGCCTCCGGCGGCGGCGGGCTGAGCGTGGCGGCCCCCGAGCGCGCCCGCGCGCTGCATGCCGACCTCGTCGTCGGCGGGTTGAGCCGGATCCTGCGGCGTCTGGCGAATCCCGTGCGCAACACGCTGGACGACGCCGGCATCTATTCCGGTCGGTCGCTGGAGGAGCTCTTCCCGGCCCCGTCGTGCGCGCCCGACGTGACCGTGACCGCGCGTTGGCGGGTGCCCGGCGTGGTCAGCGAGGATCTCGTGTTCGACTCGCCGCACGAGCCGCTCGAACCCAAGTTCCGCCGCCGCTATTGGCGCGACTATCCGGAGACGCATCGCGTCTACGCCCGGCGCATCCGACCGGCGTCTGCCCGCGCGCGGCCGCGCCTGCTCTATCTGCACGGCTACATGCAGCCCGAGACCTACATCGAGGAGCTGGCGCTGCTGTCGGCGATGGCGCTGCTGCTCAACGTCGAAGTGATCCAGATGCAGCCGCCCTATCACGGCCGGCGCGCGCTGCGCGGCGGGCGCTTCAGCGGCGAGCTCTACTGGACGGCGGACCTGGTGCGCAGCGTCGAGGCGCTGCGCCAGACGCTGCTCGACGCCCGCGCGCTGCTCAGCCACTTGCTGGCGGAGGACGAGCGACCGGTCGGGGTCAGCGGGCTCAGCCTGGGTGGCGCCTTGACCCTGTGTCTCACCTGTCTGGAGGCGCGCTTCGCCTTCTCCGTGCCGCTCATCGCGCACATGGACCTGGCGGCGCTGGTCTCCGACGCGCCGGTGCTGACCGGGATGCGGCACGATCTCAAGGCCTTCGGCTGGGGGAAGCGGGAGTTCCGCGCCTTCGTCGAGAGCCTCGGCTGGTACGATCTGACGCCCAAGCTGCCGGTGGATCGCATGCTGCTCATCGCCGCCTCCGACGATCGGTTCTTCGAGCCCCGCGTGGTGCGCAAGATGTGGACTCGCTGGGGCAAGCCGGCGATCCGCTGGTACCCGACCAGCCACATGGGCTTCCTCCCCCGGCTGCCAGAGGCGCTGCGCGCGATGCGCCCGTTCATCGACCGGTTTGCTTGACCCCTGCCCGGTTTGGGCCAGACGGCGACTCAGTCCTTCGAAGCGGACAGGCCCAGGGTGAAGTAGAAGGTCGCCCCTGCGCCAACTGCCGCCTCGGCCCAGATGCGGCCGCCGTGGCGGTGAATGATACGCTGCACGGTTGCCAACCCCACACCGGTACCCTCGAACTCGCTGGCCGCGTGGAGCCGCTGAAAGGCTCCAAACAGGTTCTCGGCGTGCGCCATGTCGAAGCCGACGCCGCTGTCGCGGACGAAATGCACGACGAGATGGTTCTCGCCGGTGGTGCGGCCGACTTCGATGCGCGCCGAGGTTTGTTTTCTTGTGTACTTCCAGGCGTTGCCCAGCAGGTTGTCGAGCACGACGCGCAGCAGGTGGGGATCGCCTTCGACGGTCAAGCCGTCCGCGACGGAGACTTCGATCTGGCGCTGCGGGTCGGCGCGCCGCAGCTCCGCCACCACGCTGCGCGCCAGCGCGCTCAGGTCGACCGGCGCCCGTCGCAGCGCGGACGACGCCACCTGGGCGAGCTTGAGCAGATCCTCGATGAGCTCGTTCATACGCGTCGTGTTGTAGCGGATGCGCGCCAGGTACCCCTGGGCGTCGGCATTGAGCTGGTCGCGATAGTCTTCCAGGAGCGCCCGGCTGAAGCCGTCGATGCTGCGCAACGGGGCGCGCAAATCGTGCGAAACGGAGTAGCTGAACGACTCCAGCTCCTTGTTGGCCGTCATGAGCGCTGCGGTGCGGTCTTGGACGCGCGTTTCCAATTCCCGCGCGTGCTCTTGTACTTCCTCGGCGAGCCGCGCCTGTTGGACAGATACGGCCAGGTGGTTGGCCACTTCGCCGGCGATCTCTACCTGTTCGACGTCGAAGGCCTGTGGACGGGTTGCGCCCAGGTTGAGCGAGCCAATCAAATGGCTCCCTGCGATGAGGGGAATCTTGACGATCGACCGCAGCCCCGCGTCGACGAGCGCTTGCTCGCGCGCCGCGAGGACCGGCGCGTCGGCGGCCAGACAATCGGCGGTGCGGAATATCTCTCCCTGGCGCAGGATGCCTATGCCGCTGAACTCCTCGACCAGGAGTCGGTCGCCGGGCATCAACCGCGGGTCTGTAGCCAGTCCGTCGACGGCGAGCATGCTGAGCTCGGCCGTTTGCGCATCGAACAACGAGACGCTGATGCGCGCGCACTGCAGCAACTGGCGGAGCTGGGCAATGGCCACCTGGGCGATTTGCCGTGGCGCTTCCTGTGCCAGGATCGCGTGATCGATGTCGACGAGAAACTGCAGCCGCTGCGTATAACGGCGCAACGCCTGTTCGGCGTTGCGCCGTTCGACAATTTCTGCCTCGAGCTGCGAGGCGTGGCGCGCGATCTCGCGATACAGGCTTCCGTTCTCGTACGTGCGCCCGAGCTGTGCAGCGAGAATGCGCAGCAGCCGCTCGTCGGCCAGGCTGAATTCCTCGCTCCCCAGCTTCTCGGTCACGCAGAGCCAGCCGTAGATGCGGGTCAGCGACGCGATCGGGGCGCCGGCGAACGAGTGCACGGGCGGCAGCTCGCGCGGCAGCCCCACTGCTTCGGGGGAACCGTCCAGATGACGCAGGCGCACGGTCTGGCCCTCGAACGTGATCGTGCGCAGCACCCCGCCCAATGCCGGGACGGCCAACCGCGCCCCGCGCTCGCGCTCAATGCCCGCAACGAAGAAGTGCCCCAGTTCGGATCCGCCATTTTCGAGCAAGCCGAGCGCCGCAAACTTCGCGCCGATGATATCGCGCGCCGCTACACAGGTGCCTTCTACCAGCCGCTCCGGGTCGCGCTCGGTTCCCAAGCGGTGGCCGAGATCGATCAATGCCTCCAAGCGCGCATTCGCCGTCTGCAGCTCTTCCACCTTTGCCGACAGCTTGTCGGTGAGCAGGCGCAAGTGCTCGCGGTCGAACGCTTCCGGCGGTGCGACCGCCGCTTCGACGTCGCCGAGCGCCGCTGCCACGGTGTTGAGCACGACTTCGGGCTCGCACGGTTTGGTCAGGATCTGCGCGATCCCGCAGGCCGCGGCGAGATTGCGCGCCTCGCGCTCGAGAAAGTGCGCGGTGTAGAAGATCACACGGGTGTCGGCCACGGACGGGTCAGCGCGCAGTTGGCGGACGAGCTCGTAGCCGTCCATGGTCGGCATGAGAATATCGGTGATGACCAGGTCCGGCCGCTCGGCTCGTACGCGCTCCAGCGCCTCCGCTCCGTCGGACGCCTCCAGCAACCGATGGCCGCCGTACCCGAGCAACGTGACCAGGAACTCGCGGTTCACCGGTTCGTCGTCGACGATGAGGATGGTCGCCACGCTCACGCCTTCCTGTCGCGCAAGCACTGCGCGATCTGGTCGAGCAGCGCCTGCGGCTCAATGGGGCGGAGGATGAACCTGGCGGCACCGAGCGAGATGGCTTGTTGCCGCTCGCGGGGCGAGGTGGGAGTGGAGGCCAGGAACACGAAGGGGATCGGCTGAAGCTCGGGACTGGCCTTCACGGCGCGGACGAGCTCGTACCCGTTCTTCTCAGGCATGTGCACATCGGACAGGATCAAATCGGGCATGGCATCGGCTGCCAGTTGCAATCCTTCGTGGACGTTCGGTGCGGAGATGACGTTGTACCCCGCGTGTTCAAGGACCGTTCGGACGAAGTCGATGTTCGATGGAAGATCGTCCACCACCAGGATCGTCACGCCCGTAGCTGGCGCGCGCAGCGTATCGTGCGCCGCGGTCGATGCCTCCGGTTCCGGCGCGCGCCATTCGCTGCGCTGCTCGGGTGGTAGAAACACAGCCACCTGCGCAACAAACGTCTGAGGGGTGATCGGCTTGGCGATGTAGCCGTCGAACCCCGCGGCGAGAATCTTGTCGCGGTCGCCCACCATGGCCAGCGCCGAGACCGCGACCAACGGAATCGATCGCAGTACCGGATCGCCTTTGAGCTGGCGGGCAAGCTCGTAGCCGTCGATACCGGGTAGCTGGATGTCGCAGACGATGAGGTCTGGCACCTCTTCACCCAGGCGCGCCAGGCCTTCCTCGCCGTCGCAGGCCTCGCGCGTCTGATAGCCAAATGCTTTGAGCAAATAGGTCATCAGCTCGAGGTTTGCCGGGTTGTCTTCGATAACCAGAATGCGCGCCACCATGGCCGACATCAATCCCTCTGATTTTGTTCGATCAGAAGGGCGAACTGGCTGCCGCGGCCCGGTTCGCTCTCCAGGACGATGGAGCCCCCCAGGAGCTCGGCGAGCTTGCGACTGAGGTGAAGGCCGAGCCCCGTCCCGTCGCGACGCCGCACGGCGCCCACCTGTTGAAATGCCTGAAACAGCTTGCTCTGGTCTTCCAGGCTGATGCCTCCGCCGGTGTCCGTGACGCGAAACACGGTTCGCGTGACCCCCGCCTCAACCGTTTGCTCGAGATCGATGCGCACGGTGCCCCGTGCCGTGAACTTGATGGCGTTGCTGCCGAGGTTGAGCACGATCTGGCTGAGGGAGCGCCGGTCGGTCTGCAACATGGCGTCGCGCTCCGGCGCTCCGGTCTCAAACGCGAGCCCCTTGCTCAACGCGAGCGGTCGCAGCGTCGCCGCCACTTCCTCGAGAACCTCCTGACAGCTCACGGGCTCGAAGGTGATGTCCACTTTGCCCGACTCGATCTTGGCCAGGTCGAGCAGATCGTTGATCAGCGACAGCAGGTGTTTGGCACTGGTTTGAATTGTCTGTAGCTGCCGATCTTGATCAGACGTCAAGGGGCCTGGCAGTCGCATCAGCAGCGTCCCGGTAAAGCCGATGATGGCGTTGAGCGGTGTGCGCAGCTCGTGGCTCATGCTGGCCAGGAACCGGTCCTTCGCCAGGCTGGCGTCTTCCAACTCGACGTTCTTGTCGTGCAGCGCCTGCTCGACGGCTTTGCGATCGGTGATGTCGCGGATCGAGCTGCTGACCAGCACCCCGTCCTCGGTCGTCAGCGGGCTCAGGCTGATCTCCACCGGGAACTCGGTGCCGTCCTTGCGCAGGCCGTAGAGATTGATTCCCGCGCCCATCGGCCGCACGCGCGGCTCGGAGAAGTAGCGAGTGCGGACCTCCGGATGGCGATTGCGAAATCGTTCCGGCACCAGCAACTCGACCGGGTTGCCGAGCAACTCCGCCCGCTCATAGCCGAACAGCCGTTCAGTCTGGGAATTGATCAGGACGATCTGTCCATCGCGATTGACGATGACCATCGCGTCTGGAGCGGACTCCAGCAAGCCGCGGAACTGCTCCTCGGCACGCTTGCGCGCCGTAATGTCGCGAATCGAGCTAGCGACGAGGACCCCCTCCGCGGTCTCGATTGGACTCAGACTGATTTCGACGGGAAACTCGGTGCCGTCCTTGCGCAGCGCATAGAGATCGAACCCCGCGCCCATGGCGCGAACCCGCGGGTCGTCGAGATACCCGGAACGGTGCACCAGATGCCGTTCGCGGAGGCGCTCCGGCACCAGCGCCTCGATCGGTTGCCCCAACAGCTCAGTGCGGGTGTAACCGAACAGGCGCTCGGTTTGTGCGTTGATGAGGACGATCCGCGCCTGTTGGTCGACGACGACGATGGCGTCCGGTGCGGATTCGACGAGGCTGCGGAACTTCGCTTCGGAGCGTTGTGCCTCTGCGACTGCTGCTTCGAGATTCTGCCGCGCGTTCAAGTGCGGGCCCTCCCTTCGGAACCCTCACTGCCGAGCGTCTATCGATTCCCGTGAGACACCGAGGGGAATGTCCTCCGGTGTCTCAAAACCTTCGCTCGACCGAAACGAGTCAAAGGTTGTGATCCATCCCCACACTTACGGAAGCAGATGTCAATCGGGTAACCTGCGACGCCCCTCTCCGCCCTTGTCTTCTTCGAGAGGTTCCAGAGGAGGTCGAGCGGGTGAAAGTGCCCGCCGCAAACCGCTCTGTGACCGGTCTTCAGGTCGACATCATCTCGCGAGCGGGACTCAGGACGTCTCACGTCGTCCGATGCTTTGACGTACGTCGATTTCGCGGACTATACGGGCTACCCGCCACGAGCGCCCGTCATGTTCGCAAACCTTCGCCGCGCCCTGCCGCCCGCCGTGGCAATCGGCGTGGCCGCGTTGGCCTACCTGCCGATCCTCAAGGCGGATTTCTGGGGCGACGATTTCCTGCACTTCTACCAACTGACGAACTTCGACCTGCTCACCAACCTGATCTTCCCGCAGGGTGGGCACATCTACCTTTTTCGCAACCTGCTGTTCTTCTGCTGGCACAAGCTCTTCGGCCTCTGGGCGCCGCCCTACTTCGCTCTGCTGCTCGGCCTGCACCTGCTCAATGTCGGCCTGCTGTACGTGCTGCTGCGCCGGCTCCGCGCCAGCCCCGGGTTGGCCTGCTTCGGCGCGGCGCTTTGGGGTGCCTGCCCGCTGCACGAAGGCGTGCTGACCTGGTTTGCCGTCTACGGCCACGCCCTCGCCGGCACGACGACGCTGCTCATCCTGCTGCAGCTCGCCGCCGCGGGCGCGGCCGGCCAGCCGCCGTCCGCGCGCACGCGGCGTGCGATCTACGCCATCGCCGTGGTCGGCTGCACGTGCTTCGGCGTCGGTCTGGGCATGGCCCTGGTGCTGCCGTGGTTGGCGATACTGCTGGTGCCCGGATGGCGTCCGTGGTGGCGACCGCCGTTCGCTTCACTGTGGCTGGTCGTGCCGGGACTCTATACCGCGGTACTCTTGATGCAGCACTGGTTGTGGAAGGCGCCGTCGCTGCCGCTCGGCGAGCGGCTGACCGGCGCGGCGGTTGCCAACAGCGCGCTCGCTGTTTTCAAGGTGCCGGCCCATGGTGCCGGGCAGCTGCTGCTCGGCCCGTGGTGGTCGATAACCGATGTCGGCTGGTTCGGCGCCGGGGTGCTGTTGATTGCGCTGGCGGCCCTGGCGTTGTGCGCCCCGCGCGGTGGTCCCGAGCGCGCCTGGCGCCACCTTGCGGCCGGCGCCCTGGTCATGGCAGCCACCTACGCGCTCGTGCTGCTCGGGCGCAGCGGGCTGATCGGACCGCTGCCGATCGCCGGCATGGCCATCAACGCGCGTTATCACTACGTGCCGCTCATCGGCGTCACCATCGTGCTCTGCGTCAGCCTGCGGCAGTGGGCGACGCTGGGCATCGTTCCGGAGCGTGTCGCGCTGGTCGCGCTGGCCCTCTGGTCGGCGGTTTGGGCGAGTGGGGCGGTCGTCCACCCGCCGCCGCTCGAACGCGGCCGGGAGGGTCGCCTGCAGACCGCCGAGTTCATCGACGCGATCAACAACGCCGCGGCGGCCGCGCCGCCGGGCACGGCGATCTACTTTCGCAACCGCGTGTTCGCGCAGCTGGCGCTGCCACGCATGACGTTTCCCGGCTTGGCCGCGGCATTCACCATCTTCTTCGGCAGGTCGACGGCGTACGACACGCCAATCTTCTTCGTCGAGAGTGACGAGGAGGGACGGGAATTCGCCCGGCGCGGCGACCCGATCGGGCGCCTCTTGATTGCCCCCGACGACATGCCGCCCGGCGCACGCATGCGCGAGGTGGGTGGCGAGCCCACCAGCTCCAACATTTTCCGCCCGCACCACTATCTCAACTTCGCGCTCGACCCCGACGCCGTCTACATGCAACAGCACCAGTTCAATGCCCCCTACCGCATCCGCCGCAAGGAGCCGATCCGCCCCAAGGCGACGTGGCGCGCGCTGGTGCTCGGCGGCCGCACGACCTTCGGCGAGCGCACGGCGCGCGAGGAGGACACCTGGGTCTACCGACTCGAGCGCACGCTTCGCGATCGCTACGGACCCGGTTACGACGTGATCAACGGTGGCGTTCCCGGCTACAACGTGCTCGAGAACTTCCTGCACTACATCCTGCTGCTGCAGGACCTCGATCCGGACCTCGTGATCCTGTACGTCGGCATCGATGATGTGTACCCACGCCTGATCGGCCACATCGAGCTCGACTATTCGAATAGCCGACTGCCGTGGCGGCCCGAGGACGACACCCAGCCGCGCGCCATGCTGGTGCAGCAGCCGTATCCGCCGGAGGCGCAGTGGCGGGCGGCGTTGCGGCGCAATGGCTCACAGATCTATCGCACCCACCTCGAAGACCTCGTGCGCCTGCTGCTCGCACAGAACCGCCGCGTCATCATTGTCCCGCCAGTCTTCCTGCCGCGCCCCGACGAGGCTTCCGACGAGGTGTTCGGCGAGGCCGTAGCGGAGCACAATCAGGTCAACCAGATCGTCGCCAGGGAACTGCACGTCCCCTACGTCACGACAGTCGCCGCGCCGAGCGCTTTCGCCCGCCGCGATTTGCTCGCCGACGACAGCAGCCACTTCAACAAGCCGGGGCAGGAGAAGCTGGCGCAGATGCTGTTCCAGTTTCTCGAAGCGCAACACGAGCTTCCCGGCAGGGCGGCTGCCGCGCCGCCGTGAACGTCTTCTCCCGCCGGCGCTCAGCGCGGCGGGCAGAGGTCGAGCGCGAGGATGAAGAGATCGTCCGAGCCGGGGCGATGTTCGGCCAGGATCGTAATGCGCTGGTCGGGGCGCGCACTGGCGAAGGCATCGAGCACGTCGCGTTCGCCTTGCAGCATCAGTCGCGGCAGCTCGGGTGGGGTTTCCGTCGCCGTGGAATCGAGGCTGTAGCGTTGCCAGTCCGTGGCGTGTAGACGCACATCGGTGCCGAACACCGCGAGCACAAGCTCGCGAACGATCTTCGCACCGGCCGGCGGCGTCTTGTAGCCCTGCACCCGCACGAGCTCGCGCTTGGTGACCCGATCCGCCGGATGCGCCGATGCCGCCGTGGACCAGCAGACGGCCAAACCGACCAGTGCGGTGGCGACGACAACGCGAGTGGAAACAGAGCGCATCGACATCTCAGTGCTTGTGGTAGGGCAGCCCGTGCTCGGCGACTTCGCGCACTTCGGGGTTGGGATGCGTCTCGCGGATGCGTTTGATCAGGATGTCGTCGTCGCCGACGCCGGTGACCTTCAACAGCGTCACCGCGTAGATCTGCGCCTCGGGCGGGGCGCTGAAGGCCAGACGGGCATAGGCCTCCGAGGCTTCGCGGCCGCCGATGGTATTGATCGCGCGCGCCGCGGCCTGGCGGGCATCCCATGAAGGGGCGGAGACGGAGAAGACCTGCTCGAGCGCCGGCAGCGCCGCGGGCAACTTGGTGTCGCCGAGCGCCTCGATCGCCGCCAGCTGCGTGGTCTTGTCCGGATCGCTGACGGCAATCCGCTGCACGAACGGAATGGCCGCGGCGCCCTCTTCGTTCAGCAACTGCTTGGCTGCGGCGGCGCGCACCTTGGGCTCCGGGCTGCCGAGTTGATCGCGCAGGTCCTCCGGCTTCGGCGCGGCATCGAGCTGCGCCAGCGCGGCCCAGCTCGCTTCGAGCAGATCGGGGTCGCGCAGCGCGCGCAGCGTCGGCACGAGCTGCTGCAGCTTGGCGGCTCCCACAGCTTGAATGAGCGCGATGCGCACGGGGAGCGGCAGGTCGGCGCGCCCCAATGCGGCCTCCAGGCGTCCTTGCTCGTCGGCGGTCAACGTGGCGGCGAGGTTGGCGATTTCCCGCAGACTGTTCGCGCCGTCTTCGACCAGCGGCGGCAGCCGGGCGGCGACGAGATCGAAAATCAGCTGTCGGCGCGAGGACGTGCGGCGGGCTGGATCGGGATCGGGCTTGCGGCTCGCGCCGGCCAGCTGGGCGACGATCGCGGCCGCCTCGTCCGCGTCGGCGGCGGCCGCAGATGCGAGACACGCCGTGCGCGGATCGACCAGCGCGTAGTACTGCCCTTCGGGCACTACATTCGCCAATTGGCTGGTGCGCGGAGCCATCTTGAGGAAGACGACCACATGTTGGCCGGACACGAAGATCGGCGGGGTGGGCAAGTCGCGGGATTCCACTACCAGGACAGATTCCGCCGCCGTCCCCTTCAACGTCTTGACCACGCGCAAGTGGGCGACGGCGATGCGGCCGTGGTCGTACGGAACGACTTCGGTCACCTCGGCGCGGATGGCGAGGCGCGCCTGGCCGAGCAGGGCGCGCAGGTGCGGCGCTTCGAGCGCGGCGCTGGGACGGGCGGTGCCGGCGCAGAAGACGGCGATGGCCGCGACGGCGCAGGCAAGCCGCGCGGCGGCGCGGCTCGGATGCGGGTGCACCCGAGCCGCGGCCGCCGGGCAGCGGTCGGTGATTGGCATTCGGATCAGGGTGTGATCTGGAGCCCGGGCGCCGTCCACGGATCGCCGTCGACGTCAATGAACAGCGGGTTGGTGAAGGCCATGGCGGTGATGCCGTTCTCGCCGAGGTTGCCGTCGGTGAGATCGAGCAGCGTGCCGTTGCCGGCCGTTGTGAGGCTGTTGGGCACCACGGGGAAGAGCGGCTCCGAGATGCCGTCGGTCCCACGCACCAGAGCGACTACCCAGGTGTCCTCGGTCAGGCCGCTCAGGTGGAGTGTGGTGGTCGCTTCGAGGCGGTTCTCGCCGCCGACCGGGACGGTGGTGACGGTGAACTCCGCCCCGTCGTTGTGGACGAAGTCCGGCGTGACGCGGTAGCGATTGACGTTGATCGGCGGACCGAACCCGGTCTGTTTGCCGGTCAGGGTGCGGCGCGTCGTCGTGGTGTTGACGTAGAACTCGATACGGTCGAACTGCGCCCATTCGGGGCTCTGCACCGCAACGGTGATATCCGCCTCGCCGTCGATCGTGTGGATCGTGGTCGGCAGCGGCGCCGCGAGCCCACCGGTTTCGCCGGTGGAGGCGGCCGCCGCGGTGAACGTCACCATCGGCCCGTTGGTGCCAAAGGTGCGCCCGGCGTTGACGTTGGCCGAGATCGTATCGGCGATCGCCGCAATCGCCCCGGGCGCGTCGGTCGGCGAGTTCACCATGTTACGCGGCGTGCCGGCCTGCGTGATGATCCGCTTGTGGGTGTCGGAGTCGGAGACGCCGGTGCGAATGATGCCCTGGTTGATGAGGTTGAACCAATCGCCGATGTTGCCGCCGGCGCCGGTCAGGACCGTACCGAGGAAATTGTCGTAGATCTGCGCGCGGTCGTCGCCGATCCAGATCTCCATCGCATCGAACGTGTCGGTGAAGTAGTTCATCACCGCCGGATTGAGGCGGCGCGCCTGGCCGGGCACGCCCGACTGCGGTCCCAGCGCGGCGCCGGTGTCGATGGCCAGCCCCGAGCCGCCGTCGAGGCCAAAATGACTGGCGACGTGGTTGATCTGCACCGTATTGGAGGTGCCGGGATCGGCATGCGCGAGCGCGATGATCTGCGCCGGCGTGAGGTTGTAGCTGCCCAGCGACGGATAGTCGAAACCGTCCGCCGCCGCGCCGGCGAAATCCACCGCGCCGCCGTTGACCTTGCTGGTATCGATCGTCATCGGCCACGCGTTGAAGTGCCCGTAATCGAAGCTCGTGATCTCCTCGCCGGTGGCGGTGGAGATCAGGCTGCTGGCGCCGAGTGCCGCCACGGTTGGTTGGAAGTCGGAGCGGAAGTCGTGGTCGGTCGGCGTAAAGAAGTCGACGCCCTCGGCGAGCATGGAGACGACGCGCTCCTTTTTGGTGACTTCGGAATCGGGGCTATCGATCGAGTGCACGTGGAAGTCGGCCGAGATGAATCCCGTCGAGTCGATGACGTGCTCGACTTCGGCGGCGACAACGACGGGCGGTCCAGGGAATGCGGTGACGCTGATGTTGTTCTTCGACACCGAGTACTCGGGCCCATGCGACACCACCACCTGATAGTCGCCGGGCTCGATCGGCAGGAGGCCCGAGTCTCCGCTCGGATCGATGAAGATCGCCTGCGTCAGGCCGAATGGCACGCCGTCCTTGCCGCGGTCGCCGAACACGCCCGTGTTGTTGTTGATGATGCCGAGGATGCTCTGCGGATTGCCCGGATCTGGGCTCGGGTCGAAGCCAACCACCGACGCCTTGGCGGCGATCGGCACGGGCAACCCGGTCTCGTCTTCGACGGTCACCTGCAACGCGCCGGTGGCGGGCAAGGCAACGTTCTGCGTCACGGTCTGAAATGCCGCGACCGCGATCGGGTGCTGCAGCGGCGATGAACCGCCCCCTTCGTACGGATACCCGTCGAGGTTGGCGACCAGGTTGTAGTTGCCCGGCGGCAGCGTGAGCGAGTAGTTGCCCAGATCGTCGGTGCGCGTGTGCGTCAGGACGTTGCGCGGCAGCGTCGTGACGCCGGGGCCATCGGCGGGATTGCCGAGGATGGCGATGTCGGCCCGTACCGCCGGGCTGCCACCCGCCGTGACGGTGCCGGAGACCACGCCGGTCGGCAGGCACTGGATCGCATTGCGCGCGTCGGTCACGGCGGACACCGAGCCGTTGCCGACGACGAACTCGCGGGCGACGGTCAGGCTGCCAAACGGCGCGATGTTGAACGGCGGCGGCGCCGCGCCGATGAGTGCCAGAAGGATCTCCACCTTGAGCTGCGGGATGTTGACGCCCGAGGTGGTGAAGGTGCTCGAACCGGGAATGTGATGGACGTAGCCGTAGGAGACGCCGTCGCCGTCGTCCTCGCCGCTGTAGGCGACGAAGTTGCACAGGTTCTGCGGCGTGGTCGGACACTTCGTGGCCACCAGCGGCTCGCCGAAACCGTAGCCGGGCTGGAAGAGCTCGGCCTGTCCGGAGCCGCCGATGTACTCGCCGAAGAAGATGTTGAGCGCGCTGCCGCTCATGTTCTGCACCGTCGTCTCGACGCGCACGTAGTTCTTGTTCGGCTCGAGGATGTAGTCGGTCATCACCGTGACCGGCAGGTTGAAGTCGTCGGCCCCGGCCGGGAAGACCAGGCCGAAGCCGGCGATCACCGAGCTGCCGTTGACGAAGTCGAGCAGGTCGTCGACGCCGGTGGCGCGCAGAATGGCCGGCCCGCCGTTGCTGCCGTCGTTGATGATCGCGAGGCTGGTGTAGTGGGCCGTGCTCTCGATGTTGAGCGAGATGCTCCACTCTTCGAAGTTGTCGCGGTCGGGGTCGAGCGGCGCGCGGACGATATCGCCGTCGATGATCTGGCCGCCGAACTGGCCGACGTTGAAGATGTTGCGCTGGATATCCTGGATGACGACGCGGATCTTGTCGTTGGCGAGCAGATAGTCGTTGACGCGACAGCGGCTGAGCGGGCCGCCGACGCAATCGGCCGCGTTGGTGATCTGCTCCACCGAAGCGGTGGCGCCGTAGGGGCTGCCGCCGTACTGGGTCAGGATGAGGTCGTCGACCTGGCGATCGTCCGTGCACAGCGCGCAGGCCGCCACGGCGTCCGTGTCGTTGTACCCGGTGCACACGCCGCCGAACGCCAGCGTGGTCGAAACCAACGACGGGCAGGCGCTGCGAATCTTGTCGACGCTCTTGGCGAAGAGCTCGTCGAGCTTCGCGTCGTCGGCGACGGCGCAGTTGGTGCTCGCCGGAAGATCGTCCTTGGAAACGGCCTTCTTGCACTTCTGGAAGATGGATTGGCGCTTGTTGGCTTGCTTGATCAGCGTCTTGCCGAGCAGCTTCTGGCACTTGCGCTGGTCGGCGGAGATCGGGATACAGCTGCCGGGGGCGCAGTCCAGGTCGGCGTCGCAGACAATGCCTTCGTTGGCGCCGCTGAACTCGTCGCAGCGCCGCGCCGGGTCCGTGTAGGCCAGGTCGATCAGCGAGCGCGCCGCCGCGCCGTGCGCCTCGGTGGCGCAGGTGATCAGGTCGGCCTGTGTCGTCACGCCCATGCATGAGCTGCCGAAGTCCAGGCTGGCGACGATGGCGTCCGGGCATTTGTCCATCAGCTGCTCCGAGAAACCCGTCTCGGCATCGCTGATCTTCGCCGCGGCTTCCGCTTCGAGCGTGCAGTCCGTGCCGATCGGCAGCGTGCCCTTGCTGACACTGTCGCGGCATTTGGACAATGCGCCGGCCGTTTTCTTGAACAGCTTGCGGCCCTGCTTGGCCACCGTGTTCTGACATCTAAACTGATCGCTGGTCAGTGCGGCCGATGCCGCCGTCGCGCTCAGGCCGATGGCCAGAACCGCGGCAAGTGCGAAGCGAATGGATGCGCGCATGCGGAAACCCCCCATTAGAAAATGTGAGTTCCCAACTTCGCGGGAAAACCGCGAAGAAGCAAGCATATTACTTGCCCGCGCCGCGGTTGCGCGGCCGCGCCGAATGTGAGAACTCCCGGCGGGGTCCGGCGATGCAAATCGGCGTCATAGGAGGCGGCAGCTGGGGCACGGCGCTGGCGCGACTTCTGGCCGAGCTCGACCACGACGTCGTGCTCTGGTTCCACAACCCCGACGTCGAGCGCGCCGCGGCGGCGCAAGGCGAAAACGCGGTCTACCTGCCGGGCTTCCCGTTTCCGTCCCGCCTGACCACGACCACCTCATTAGAGACCGCGGCGCGCGGCAGTGACTTGCTGGTCGCCGCCTGTCCGTCGCACGTGATGCGCGAAACCATGGCGCAAGTCGTCCCGTACTGCACGGCCGACGTGCTGGTGGTCAGCGCCTCCAAGGGCATCGAGGCGCAGTCGTTGAAGCGCATGACCGAAGTGCTGGTCGATGTCTTTGGTCAGGCGCGGTCGGGGCAGATGGGCACGCTGTCGGGGCCGAGCTTCGCCCGCGAGGTGGCGGCCGGCATGCCGACGGCGGTCACCGTGGCGGCGCCGGACGGCCAGGCGGCCGAGGCCATGCAGCGGGCGTTCACCGGGCCGACGTTCCGCGTCTACCGCAGCGGCGACGTGGTTGGCGTAGAAATCGGGGGCGCGGCGAAGAACGTCATCGCCATTGCCGCCGGGGTGAGCGACGGGCTGGGTTTCGGCAGCAGCACGCGCGCGGCGCTGATCACGCGCGGCGTCGCCGAGGTGGCGCGGCTGGCCGCCAAGCTCGGTGGCGATCCGCGCACGGTGTCGGGCCTGTCCGGCGTCGGCGACCTGGTCTTGACCTGCACCGGGGACCTCAGTCGCAATCGCCAGGTCGGGCTGCGGCTCGGCAAGGGCGAGGCGCTGGCCGACATCCTCGCCGACATGAAGATGGTCGCCGAGGGCGTCAAGAACAGCCGCACGGTGGCCGCCCTGGCGCAGCGCGCCGGCATCGAGATGCCGATCACCGAACAGATTCGCCTGCTGGTGCACGAGGGCAAGCCCGCGTTGCGCGTCGTCGGCGACCTGATGAGCCGCCAATCGAAGCCCGAGTTCTGGGCCTGAGCTCTACAACCGCTGGAGGACCGATGAAATTCGGACTGATGTACGCCAACGCAGGCCCGTTCACCTTCCCGGAGATGTTGACCCATCTAGCGCAGACGGCGGAGCGGGTCGGGGTCGAGTCGATCTGGGCCATTGAGCATGTCGTCATTCCGGTCGGGTACAAGTCGACGTACCCGTACGACCCGTCGGGCAAGATCCCGGCCCCCGAGCAGATGCCGATGCCGGATCCGCTGATCTCCCTGACCTACGCGGCAGCGGTGACCACGACGTTGCGGCTCGCCACCGGCATTCTGATCTTGCCGCAGCGCCATCCGCTCTACGTCGCGAAAGAAGTGGCGACGCTCGACGTGCTGTCGCACGGCCGCATGATGCTCGGCATCGGCGTCGGTTGGTTGGAGGAGGAGTTCGAGGCGCTCGGCATTCCGTTCGCGGAGCGCGCCGCGCGCACGGCCGAATCGGTGCGGGCGATTCGCTCACTGTGGAAGGACGAGGCCGAGCCCTTCGCCGGCAAGTTCTTCAACTGGGGCAAGCTCGAGTCGCATCCCAAGCCGGTGCAGAAGCCGGGCGTGCCGATCATCGTCGGCGGTCACACCGAGCTGGCGGCGCGGCGGGCGGCGCGCTACGGCGACGGCTTCTTCCCTGGCGTCGCCGACGAGGAGAAGCTCGTCTGGCTGCTCGGCATCCTGCGCGACGAGTGCGCCAAGCTCGGCCGCGACCCGGCTGGGATCGAGGTGACCTCGGGGCGTGCCGCCCCCGACGCCGACAACGTGCGGCGCCTGCAGGACCTCGGCGTCTCGCGCTTCATGGTGCCGCCGCCGGCCTTCGACCCTGACGGCGTCACGCAGGGGCTCGAGCGCCTGGGCGCGTTGATCGCTAAGCTGGGGTGAGCGAGGGTAGTGGCATCGCGCGCGGCGTCGTGCCACTATACGCCGATTTTTCCGGCAGCAATCGACGAGGAGGATTTGTTCACCATGGGCAACAAGGGAACGTGTAAGGCGGAGAGCTGTGAGAAGGACGTGCGCGCCAAGGGCTACTGCGACAGCCACTACCGCAAGTGGCGCAAGGGTCTGATGGCCAAGCCGCGCCACAAGTCGTGCACCGAAAAGGGCTGTGGCAAGGCGCGGGCGCGCCAGGGACTCTGCCAGGACCACTTCACCAAGCAGCACACCAAGGCGGCGCCGGAGGCGGCGGCACCGAGCTAAGCACCGACCGCCAGCCGCACGGCGCCGCTGGGCAAATTGACTTGCCGGCGGTGATGTGATGTTGGTGGCGGGTTCCACTGAACGACCAGACGCAGCGGGAGTCGTTCATGAAGGTCGAGACCCCGCCTACGAGGGCATCTGATGAAGCGCACGTATCAACCGAGCAACAGGCGACGCAAACGCACCCATGGATTCCGCAGCCGCATGGCGACCCCCGGCGGCCGCCAGGTCTTGAAGCGGCGGCGGGCCAAGGGCCGCAAGCAGTTGACCGTATCGATCCCGCCGAAGCAGCCGGCTTGATCGCGTCCGCCGCCGGCGGGCAGCGTTTCTTGCGCCAGTACCGGCTGCGTAAACGCCCGGAATTCCTGGCTCTTCAGCGCGAGGGACGGCGCCGCACAGTCCCCCATTTCACCGTGATCACGCGTCTCAGGCAGACTCCGCCGTCGCGGCTCGGCGTGACCACCAGCCGTAAGGTCGGGGGGTCGCCCGAGCGCAACCGCATCCGCCGCATGGTGCGCGAGTTCTTCCGCCGCCAGCGCCCCGCGCTCGCGCCACCGCGCGACCTGTTGGTCATCGCCCGACCGGGCGCCGCGGCCTTGGGATACTGGGATGTCGCCCGAGAACTCTCGCGCGCCCTCGATATCGACGGCGCCGGCGCCTAGTCGGCCCGGCGTGCCGGCCCGGGCGGCGTTGGTCGCGCTCGCCGTCTACCGGACCGCGATCTCGCCCCTGCTCGGCTCGCACTGTCGATTCGCGCCGTCGTGCTCGGCTTACACCGCCGAAGCCATCGCCCGCTTCGGTCTGCTCGCCGGCGCGCGACGGGGGCTGCGGCGCATCGCCCGTTGCCATCCACTTCACCCTGGCGGATACGATCCGGTGGTCTGACCCGGATGCACCGCAACCATCCGGCTTAGCCTGCGTGGCGGACGCGCCGCCGACTCGGGCACCCGCCGGTTAGGAACTCGCACACATGGAACGCCGCGCCCTCATCGCTGTCGTCATCTCCCTGCTCATCCTGGTCCTCTATCAGGAGGTGATCCTCAAGCGCTTCTACCCGCATCCGGTCGAAGTGCCGCCGGGCTCCGTCCCCGCCGAGCCGCCGCTGGCGTCAGGCGGTGCGGACGAGCGCGTCGTCTCGCCGGTGGTGGCGCCCGAAGTGAAGTCCGACGAGGCGGCGGCCCCGGCGCCGCTCGTGGGCCGCGACATCGTGGTCGAAACCGACTTGTACCGCGCCGTGTTCACCACGGCGGGCGCGCGGCTGAAGAGCCTGCAGCTCAAGCACTACCGCGCCACGGTCGCCCCGGACAGTCCGCCGCTCGAGCTGATTCTCGACCCCGTGGTCAGCGATCTGCCGCTCGGCATCGAGCTGCGCGGGGCGCAGCGCCAGGCCCAATCGGATGCCGCGGTGGCCTACCGCGTCGACCGCGATGCGGTCGCAGTCACCGGCGGCGATACGGCCGCGTTGACCTTTACGGGCGAGCTGGAAGGGGCGGCGGTCACCAAGCGCATTTCCGTGCGGGGCGATCGCTATCTTTTCGGTATCGATGTCGATCTGGGCGGTGTGCCGCAAGGGTTTTCCGAGATGGCGATCGCCTGGCACGAGGGGCTGAACGTGCAGGGCCACGAGGTGATTTTCGACAACGTCGTCGCCTTGCAGGGGCCCAAGGTGCGCCACGAGACCTTCGCCAACCTCGAAGCGGGCAAGACGCTCGAGAACGACATCGTCTGGGTGGCGTTCAGCGGCAAGTACTTTCTCGCCGCCATGGTGCCGAGCGTCGAGCCGGCGAATGCCGTGCGCGTCTGGATGAAGCGCCGGGCGCACGCGGCCGAGACGCAACTGCTGATGCCGCCGGGGACGTTCAAGACGCATCTGGACATGTACCTCGGTCCCAAGGACATCGACATCCTCGAAGAAGCCAATCACTCGCTGCGCCGCGCCGTCGACCTGGGCTGGTTCACGTTCATCGCCTTGCCGATGCTGCACGTCTTGCGCTTCTTCCACCGCTTCGCGGGCAACTTCGGCGTCGCCATCATTCTGCTCACGGTCATTGTCAAGGTGCTCTTCATCCCGCTGACCCAGAAAAGTCTCAAATCGATGCGCGCGATGCAGAAGCTGCAGCCGCAGATGGCGCAAATCCGCGAGCGGCTGAAGGACAAGCCGGAGGAGATGAACAAGGAGATCATGGAGCTGTACCGCCGCCACAAGGTGAACCCCTTCGGCGGCTGCTTGCCCATGGTGCTCCAGATCCCGGTGTTCGTCGGCCTGTACCAGGCGCTGCTCAACGCGGTCGAGCTGCGCCACGCGCCGTTCGTCGGCTGGATCAAGGACTTGTCGGCGCCGGACCGCCTGGGCACGATGCAGCTGCCGTTCGTTCAGGAGCCCGGCATTCCCGTCCTCACGCTCGTCATGGGCGGCAGCATGTTCCTGCAGCAGTGGATGACGCCGGCCGCCGGTGACCCGACCCAGCAGCGCGTCATGCTCATCATGCCGGTCATGTTCACGTTCATGTTCATCAACTTCCCGTCGGGGTTAACGCTCTACTGGCTGGTCAATAACGTGCTGACCATCGCGCAGCAGTACGCCATCAACCGGCCGGAGGAGCGCTGAGGGACCGCAATCCGAAGTGAGGCGCGGCATGGATTACGTGGAGGTGGAGGGCAGCAGCATCGACGATGCGATCGCGCGCGCCTTACAGCAGCTCGGCGCGCCACGCGACCGTGTCGAGATTGAGATCCTCGCCAACGCCACCCGCGGCCTGTTCGGCCTCGGCGGCCGCAAAGCCAAGGTGCGCGCGACGCTGCGCGCACCGCTCAGCCTGGAGACGCACGCCGAGCCCGAACCGCCACCACCGCCGGCACCCGCGCCACGTCCGCCCCGCGCCGCTGCACAACCCAAACCGGCTCCGCGAACGCCCTCGGCACCGCCGCCGGCGCGGATGAACAAAGCGCCCGCCGTCGTCGTCGAGCCGGCCTTGCTCACCGAGCTGTGCGCGGCGTTGCAGGAGATGGTCCGCTTGATGGGAACGGCGGCGACCGTGCACGCGGTGCAAGACCCCGAGGGCCCGCGCCTGGTCATCGCCGACGACGAGAGCGGTATCCTCATCGGCCGCCGCGGTCAGACACTCGATGCCATCGAGTACGTCGTCAACCGCATGGCCACGCGTGGAGAGGAGACCGGTCCGCATCTGGTCGTCGACTCGCAGGACTATCGCGCCAGACGGCGCGAGTCGCTGATCGAGATGGCCAAACGCTTCGCCGACAGCGCGCGCAAACGGGGTAAGCCGGTGACGCTCAACCCGCTCAATCCGCGCGACCGGCGCGTCGTGCATCTCGCCCTCGAAGGCGACCCGACCCTCACCACGCGCAGCGCCGGCTCCGGATACTACCGCAAGCTGATCATCATACCCGCCGGGGCCCGGCACAGCCGTCCGCCGCGAAAAGAGAGCTGATCATCCAGCCAGCTCGCCGGCTGGCTGTTTTAGAACATGGTCTGTCCAATCTTGTCGACGCACTGGATCTGTTCCTGAAGAGCTTGTGCGATGTACTCCCACGACACCATAGCTGCCATCGCAACCCCTCAAGGTAGTGGAGGAATAGGTGTAATCAGGATAAGCGGTCCGGCGGCTGAATCGATTGGCAACAGTGTTTTTTTGCGGCGCGTCGACGGGTGTCTGTCGTCGCATCATCTGTACCACGGGCGCGTGATCGGGCCGGACGGAGCGGAGCTCGACGACTGCTTGGCAGTGCTGATGCGGGGCCCGCGCAGCTATACCGGCGAGGACGTTTTCGAGCTCCACTGCCACGGCAGCCCGATCGTTCTGCGCCGCGCGCTCGAGGCGGTTTTGCGCCGCGGAGCGCGTCCGGCTGTGGCCGGTGAGTTCACCAAACGCGCCTTCTTGAACGGCAAGCTGGACCTCGCACAAGCAGAGGCAGTCGCCGACCTGATCGCAGCGCGCACGCCGGAGAGTGCCGGTCAGGCCGCCGACCAACTGTTCGGCCGGCTCTCGCGCCACCTCGACGGGCTGCGCCAACGCTTGATTCGGGTCAAGGCGCTGCTCGAGGTGCAGATCGACTTCGCCGACGATGACATTGTGGTCGACCCGGCCGCCGCGCTCGCCGATATCGAGGCCGTGCTCGACGAGACTGATCGACTGCTCGCCACGCATGTGCGCGGTCGCCTGGTGCGCCAGGGCTTGCGCGTGGCCATTGCGGGCCCGCCCAACGTCGGCAAATCGAGCCTGCTCAACGCCCTGCTGGGCGAAGACCGCGCGATCGTCACGGCGCTGGCGGGCACCACGCGCGATGTCATCGAGGAAAGCGCCGACTTCGCTGGCGTCCCGGTTGTGCTCAGCGACACGGCTGGTCTGCGCGAAGCTCCCGGGGAAGTGGAACGTATCGGCATCGACCGCGCCTTGCAGGTCGCCGCCGCAGCGGACGTCGTCATCGCCGTGCTCGATGCCTCGCAGCCACCCGACTGCAACTTCCAGCTGCCGGCGGCAGAGCGCGCAGTCATCGCTCTCAACAAGATCGACCTGCCGCTCCGCTGGTCCGAGGGCGCGATCAGCGCGCTCTGCCAACAGGGCGAGGTGGTGCGCGTGTCGGCAAAAGACGGTGTTGGACTCGATGAGCTGCGCCGCTCGGTACTCGCCCGCGCCGGTGGAACAGCTGGCGACGGGTTGCCCGTCTTGACCAGGGCGCGCCAGCTCGATGCCATGGCCAAGGCGCGCGAATCCCTGCTGCACGCCCGCAGTGGCCTGCTCGAGCGGTTTCCGCCCGACCTCGTCGCGGTGGACGTTCAAGCCGCGCTGGATCATATTGGCTCGGTCACCGGCGCGGTGACCAGTGAAGACGTGCTCGACGCGATCTTCAGTGAGTTCTGCATCGGCAAGTGATCGGTTGTTTCACGTGAAACATGAGGTAGGGGGCATGCAACCTCTGGCAAAGGAGTTCGACGTCATCGTCGTTGGCGCCGGGCACGCCGGCATCGAGGCGGCGCTGGCGGCCGCGCGGATGGGCTGCGAGACGGTGCTGGTGACGCTCAACCTCGACCATATCGGGCAGATGTCCTGCAACCCCGCCATCGGCGGCATCGGCAAGGGGCACCTGGACAAGGAGATCGACGCGCTGGGCGGCGAGATGGCACGGGCAATCGACGAGACCGGCATTCAGTTTCGCCAGCTCAACACGCGAAAGGGCCCGGCGGTGCGGGCCTCGCGGGCCCAGGCGGACAAGCAGCTCTATCGCCAGCGCATGAAGCATCGCGTCGAACGCGCCGCGCGGCTGACCGTCTACCAGGGCAGCGTCAATGCACTGCTGCTGGAGAACGGGGTGCTGCGCGGCGTCGAAACGCAGATGGGCGAGGCTATCCTCGGCCGGCGGGTCATTCTGACTACGGGGACGTTTCTCAACGGCCTGGTGCATGTCGGCACCAAGAACTACACGGCGGGCAGGGCAGGGGATTTTGCCGCGACGGGCCTGAGCGAACAGCTCGCGAGCCTCGGCTTCCGGGTTGGCCGGCTGAAGACCGGCACTTGCCCGCGTCTGGACGCGCGGTCGATCGACTACTCCCGCCTGGAAGAGCAGCCCGGCGACGACCCACCGGTTCCGTTCTCCTTCGCCACCGAGCGCATCGCGCAATCGCAGATTCCCTGCCATATCACCTACACGAACCCCGACACGCACGAGGTCATCCGCGGCGGGCTGGATCGCTCCCCGATGTACAACGGGCGGATCAGCAGCCGCGGGCCACGCTACTGTCCGTCGATCGAAGACAAGATCGTGCGCTTTGCCGACAAGGACCGCCACCAGATTTTCCTCGAGCCGGAAGGGCGCGACACGGTCGAGGTCTATCCCAACGGCCTCTCGACCAGCCTTCCCCTCGACGTGCAGCTGGCCATGGTGCGCTCGATCTCCGGCCTCGAACAGGCGGTGATCATGCGCCCGGGCTACGCGATCGAGTACGACTACGCCGACCCGACCCAGCTGTGCGCTTCGCTCGAGAGCAAGCTGCTACCCGGGCTCTTCCACGCCGGGCAGATCAACGGCACCACCGGCTATGAAGAGGCCGCCGCGCAGGGTCTGATGGCCGGGATCAACGCCGCGCTCAGCTTGCGCGGGGAGCCGCCGCTGATCCTCGGGCGCGAGCAGGCCTATATCGGCGTCATGATCGACGACCTGGTCACGCGCGGCATCGGCGGCGAGCCGTATCGCATGTTCACCTCGCGCGCCGAATACCGCTTGCTGCTGCGCGAGGACAATGCGGATCTGCGCCTGGGAGATATTGGCCACCGCATCGGTGCCGTCGCCGACAGCGATGCGCGCCGCACGCAAGACAAGCTGCGCGAGTCCCGCCTGGTGCGGGAACGCCTGGAAACGACCACCATCGCCACAGGCACCGACACCGACGCAGCCCTTGCGGCATATGGTTCAGCGCCGCTCAAGGCACCGTGCAATCTGCTCCAACTGCTGCGCCGGCCGGAGATCCCGCTGAGCGCCGCATGGGCCCTGGGCCGCTTCGCCGAACCACTGCCGCGCGCGGACGTTGCGGCGCAGGTCGAAGTGTCGGTCAAGTACGAGGGCTACGTCAAACGCCAGGAGGAGGGCGTCCAGCGCTCGGCCCGCATGGAGGCGGCACTGATACCCCCGGCCCTCGATTACACCGCCATCCCCGGACTCTCGCGCGAGGTAAGCGAGAAGCTGAGCGCCATCCGGCCGCGCTCACTCGGCCAGGCCGCCCGTATTGCCGGTGTGACGCCCGCCGCGCTGTCGCTCCTCTCCATCCACCTCAAGCGCAAGGGCGCCGCCTGAGCTGTCCTCTGCGGTCGGACTTCGCTGAGACGTTCTCGTGGACGACCTGACCGCCGCGCTCGACGAGCTGTGGCCCTGGGCTACCGCACGCGGCCTGACCCTCACGACCGAGCAGCGCACCCAGCTGCGGCGCTACCTGGAGATCCTGCTGCGCTGGAACCAGGGCATGGCCCTGGTCTCCCAGCACGACGCCCGCGCCATCGCGATCAAGCACTTCGCCGACTCCCTGATCGCCGCCGCAGCGGTCCGGCCCGACGATGTCATCGCCGACTTCGGCAGCGGGGCCGGTTTCCCCGGATTGGTCATCGCCATCGTTCGACCCACCGCTACGGTCACGCTGGTCGAATCGAAGCAAAAGAAGGTCAGCTTCCTGCTTGAAGCGATCCGGGCATCGGGCGCCGTAAACGCCAGCGCGCTGGCAGTGCGCATCGAAGCGCTGGGACGCGATCCGGCGCATACGGGCCGCTATTCAGTCGTTGTCGCCCGGGCTCTGTCGAAAACCGAAGAGCTGCTGCAGTGGGCGCAGCCGCTCCTGCGGCCGGGTGGGCGGCTGCTGGCAATGAAAGGGCCGGGATATACGGACGAGCTGCCGAGCTTCGAGCGCCTGCGTGGGCTCGGCTTTGGCGATGCGGCGCTGACATCGTACGACCTCCCCGACGGATCTGTCCGTGTGCTACTCGACTTCTGTTTCACGTGAAACAGATTTCTTCCCTTTTTTTTCACCATGTGGTAGCCCGCATCTGCCGCGCGCCGGCGCGGGGCGGCCGGTTCAAACGATCAGCTTCCAACCGTACGATCCTCAACTGATCCTCGGCTCGCAGCCCTCGGGCTACGCCGAGACGGGCACCGAAACAAAACCGTGGGACGCATCATCTGCATCGCAAATCAGAAGGGCGGCGTGGGCAAAACCACGACGGCGGTGAACCTCGCCGCCAGCCTGGCGCTGGCGCAGCGCGATACGCTGCTGGTCGATATCGACCCGCAGGGCAGTGCCACCAGCGGGCTCGGGCAACGGGATCTGGGCGACCATCCGACCACCTACGATCTGCTCATGGGCGAGAGCTCGGCAGACCAGGTCATCATCCCCCTGGCCGTCGAGCGGCTGCACCTGATGCCGGCGCACCGCGATCTGGTCGGGGCGGAGGTCGAGCTGGTGTCAGCGCTGGCGCGCGAGTTCCGCCTGCGCGAGGCGCTCAAGCCGATTCGCGACCGCTATGCGCTGACGCTGATAGATTGTCCGCCCTCGCTCGGCCTGTTGACCATCAACGGGCTGTCCGCCGCCGATGCGGTGCTGGTGCCGTTGCAGTGCGAGTACTACGCGCTCGAGGGTCTGAGCGCGCTGATGGATACGATCAAGCTCATCCGCGAGCATCTCAACCAGGGCCTGGCTTTGGCGGGGATTCTTCTGACCATGTTCGACACCCGCAACAGCCTCTCGCACCAGGTGGCCGACGAAGTGCGCGGCCATTTTCCCGGCCAGGTCTACAAGACCGTGATCCCGCGCAACGTGCGACTGAGCGAATCGCCGAGTCATGGTGTGCCGGTGGCGCTCTACGATCCGACCTCGCGCGGGGCGCAGGCCTACAGCGATCTGGCGCGCGAGGTGATCGAAGCCGAAGAGCAGGCCGCCCAGGCGGGCCGCAGCGGGCAAGGAGGAGGTTGAGATGGACCTGCGCAGAAGGGCGCTCGGGCGCGGGCTCGGAGCGCTGATTCCGGCCACCGAACCGGCGGCGGAATCGCGCGCGGCCGACGTTCAGCAGGGCGATGAACCCACGTCGATCGCGATCGAGGCAATCGCTCCCAATCCGTTCCAGCCGCGCGATGTGTTCGCCGACGAAGCGATCGAGGAGCTCTGCGCCTCGATCCGCGAGAAGGGCGTCTTGCAGCCGTTGCTGGTGCGCCGGGTGGGCGATTCCTACCAGCTCATCGCCGGCGAACGGCGCTTTCGCGCCGCGCAACGCGCTGGCTTGACGCGCGTGCCGGTCACCATCCGCGACGTCGACGACCGCGAGTCGCTCGAGCTGGCGTTGATCGAGAATCTGCAGCGCGAGAACCTCAACCCCATGGAAGAGGCGCGCGCCTACCAGCGCCTGGCTGACGAATTTGGCCTCCGCCACGATGAGATAGCCCAGCGTGTGGGCAAGAATCGTTCTACAGTGGCAAACGCCGTGCGATTGCTGCAGCTTCCGGCGGAAGTTCGCCAGCAGATTGAGCGCGGCGAGATATCGGCTGGCCACGCGCGGTCGCTTCTCGGTTTGGCCGGTGCGGCGCAGACGGAAGCGGCGCGCCACGTCGTACAGGGCAAGCTCTCCGTACGCGCCACCGAACGATTGGTGCGCCAGCGGCAATCCGCTCCGGCACCCGATGCCGATCAGCAGGCAGTCGAAGCCGACCTGTCGCGCGCCCTCGGCACGCGCGTGCGGCTGCGCACGGCGAAGGGCGAGACGGGGCGGATCGAGATCGAGTACTACTCGCTCGCCGAGTTGAACGGACTCATTGACCGCCTCGCCGGACGCACCTGATCACGCGGTCTTTTCGCGTCTGGTCGTTTTGACAACCGTCGCAATTGGGTGTTATAAGCCGCGCCTTCCGTCCAACCCGACAAGAACAGGAGAAAAATGAATGGCCTTGTTCGTGAAGGAGGACAAGACACCGAGGCCTGATGACCACGCGCGCACGATCGCGGCGCCGGCGGCGACGCCGCACGTCGAGCCCGCGGGTTCGCGTGAGGTGCAGGCACATCTGGGGCAGGGCAGTCGGGTGGAGGGCAAGCTCTCCTTCGAGGGCAGCGTGCGCATCGACGGGCAGATCGAAGGCGAGATCAACGCACAGGACACCGTGGTCATCGGCGAGAGCGCCGAGGTCACGGCGCAAATTCACGCCAGCATCGTGATCGTGCAGGGCAAAGTCACTGGCGACATCACGGCGCGCAAGCGCGTCGAGCTCCGCGCACCGGCGAAGCTGGTCGGCAACTTGTCGACCCCGAGCCTGGTGATCCATGACGGCGTGGCCTTCGAAGGCCACTGCACCATGGCCGGCGCTGACGCGCGGGCCGAGCGCGGGGACAAACGGGTAGCCATTTTCCCCACCGAAGAACGCGGGAACGCGACCCGCCGACCGTCGGAGGCCGCGAGCTAGACTTCACCGACCGCAACTTTTCCTTTAAGCACCCAATACAGGCAGGAAACGAATTCACCCGTCGCAGGGGGGGCGAAAGTGTGCCGCCCCGAGCGACTAGCGGACCCAAGCGATGAGCCTCGTACCAGATTTTTCGATTTTCATTCAGATCATCACCTTCATCGTCCTGTGGGTCGGCTTGAAGCGACTCGCCTTCGACCCGATGCTGGACGTGCTCGAGGAGCGCGCCAAGCGCACGGTGGCGGCACAGGCCGAGGCCGAGCAACTGGTGGCGAAGGCCCAGGTGGCGCGCGAGCGCTACGATCAATCGGTGCACGCCATGCGCGTGCAGATGGCGCAGGAAGCCGCCGCCGCGCGCAACGCCGCGCAGGAGGAGAGCCAGCGCGCGCTCGCCGAGGCGCGCACCGCCGCCGGGGCCGAGCTGGCGAAGATGCGCGACGAGGTCGCGGCGCAGGTCGATCGCGCGCGCCAGAGCCTGGCCGCGCAGGCCGAGTCGGTCGCCGCCGAGATGCTGACCCGCGTCACGCGAGGATCCCACTGATGAAGCGCGGACTCTCTCTGTTGCTCGCCCTGCTCGTACCGGCCATCGCGTTCGCGGTTGAGCCCGAGCACGGCGCACACCACGCCGAGCACGCCCAACACGCCATCCCGTGGATGAAGCTCGGCTTCTCCGCCCTCAACCTGGTGATCTTCATCGCCATCCTGCGCCGCTTCGCCTGGCCGCTCATTCGCGATGGGTTGCTCACGCGCCGCCAGCAGATCGTCACCGCGCTCGAGCAGGCCGCCCAGGCCAAGCGCGAGTCCGAACGCCTGCAGGCCGAGTGGACCGAACGCCTCGCCAACCTCAACACCGAGCTCGAAGCCTTGCGCCGCCAGGCGCAGCTCGACATCGCCGCCGAGCGCGAACAGATCCTCGCCGCGGCGCACAAGCTGGCCGACTCGATCCGCCGCGACGCGCAGCGCGCCGCCGAGCAGGAAGTGCGCAACGCCGAAGCGCTGCTGCGCAAGGAAGTCGCCGTGCTGGCGCTGGGCATCGCGCGCCGCCTGGCCCCGCAGCGCTTGACCGCCGACGACCAGCAGCGCTTCGTGCGCGAGTTCATCCAGGAGGTGCGCCAGTGAGCGGCTCGATCGCACGCCGCTACGCCAAGGCGATCGCCGAGATCGCGCGCGACGAGGGCAGCCTCGAGCAGACCGGCGCGGACCTGCAGAATCTCGCCGCCATCGCCGCCGACGCCGGCGTGGCCAGTCAGCTCGCCAATCCGCTGCTCTCGGCGCCGACCCGCCGCGCCATCGCGCGCGCCATCGCCGCCCAGCTCGAACTGCGGCCGACGACGCGCAACTTTCTGTGCTTGCTCGCCGATCACCAACGGCTCGACCAACTGATCGGCATCGCGGCCAACTACGAGCGCCTGGTCGATCGCGCCCTGGGCCGCGTGCGCGCGCGCGTCACCTCGATTGCGCCGCTCACGCCCGACCAGGAACGCGAGCTGGTCGCGTCCCTCGCGCGCCTGACCGGCAAGACGGTGCTGGTCGAGCACCAGATCGACCCGGACCTGCTCGGCGGTCTGCTCGTCGAGGTCGAAGGCAAAGTCTACGACGGCAGCGTGCGCACGCAGCTCCAGCTGCTCGCCGGCCGCATCGCCGGCCAGCGTTCCGTGCTGTAACCGCAAGGCAGCACAACAGGCCGGCAGGATCCACAACCTGATGACTATTCACGGCAGCTCGGCGGCAGCAGTCGCCGGGCGGCTGGTTCGCTTGTAGGGAGGACGACAGAGCATGGAAATTCGCGCCGCGGAGATCAGCGACATCATCAAGCGCCAGATTACGGAGTACGAGCGCGAGATCGAGGTGCGCGAAACCGGACGTGTGCTGTCGACCGGTGACGGCATCGCGCGCATCTACGGTCTCGACAAGGTGGCAGCCGGTGAGCTGATCGAGTTTCCGCACAGCATCTTCGGCATGGTGCTCAACCTCGAAGAGGACAACGTCGGCGCCGCCATCTTCGGCGAGGCGCACGAGATCCGCGAGGGCGACGAAGTGCGCCGTACCGGGCGCATCGCCGAGGTGCCGGTGGGCGAGGCTCTGCTCGGACGCGTCGTCGACGCGCTCGGCCTGCCAATCGACGGCAAGGGACCGATCGCGTCGACCGAGAACCGCCGCATCGAGCTGAAGGCGCCCGGCATCGTCGCGCGCCAGCCGGTGACCGAACCGCTGCAGACCGGCATCAAGGCGATCGACTCCATGATCCCGATCGGCCGCGGCCAGCGCGAGCTGATCATCGGCGACCGCCAGACCGGCAAGACCGCCGTCGCCATCGACACCATCATCAATCAGAAGGGCGGCGACGTCTTCTGCATCTACGTCGCCATCGGCCAGAAGCGCTCCACGGTGGCGCAGGTCGTCGACCGCCTGGCCCGCAACGGCGCCATGGACTACACGATCATCGTCGCCGCGACGGCCTCCGACGCCGCGCCGCTGCAGTTCATCGCGCCCTACTCGGGCTGCGCCATGGGCGAGTA
>CAYVUV010000324.1:0-1968 GCA_964455095.1 uncultured Binatia bacterium (SeqCode) | reverse complement strand
CGTCGCATCCGTCGCCGTTGGTCGCGTTGCCGTCGTCGCAGACCTCGCCCGGATCCGGATTGCCGTCGCCACATTGCCCCTCGAAGGCGCCGATGTCGCAGGCGCTGCCGATCGGGCGCGCGACGCCGCGCTGATCGGTGGCAGGGCAGGTCGCCGTGTTGCCGCCGTTGTTGCCTGTGCTGTTGCCGAGCAGGGCGCGCGTGAACGTCGGTCCGCCGTAGTTCGCCAGCACGTCGAGGCCCGCAGTCGCGTTGCGGAGATCGCCGACGGCGTTGAAATCGCACGTCGTGCCGGTGTCGAGGTTGTGCCCGGCGGAGGCGTATGTCGCCTGGGTGTAGTCGATGTAGCAATTGATCGGGATCCCGCCGGCGACGAGCGTGTTCTCGATGGTCGCCGGCCCGAGGGAAATGAGAATGTTCCCTGCTGGGGTCGGGTGGCTCAGGTTCGTCGCCTGGTTGTCGGCGAAGGTGGAGCTCGTGATGGTCGTCGTCGAGATGGCGGCCAGTCCGCCGGCGTACGGGGCGGTGTTGTTGCTCACGGTGCTGTTGCTGATCGTCAGGGTCCCGGAGTTGATGTTCGCCCAGATGGCGCCGCCGCTCGCCGAAGAGGTGTTGCCCGAGAAGGTGGTGCGCTCGATCGTGGTGGTGCCGGCGTTGTTTATTGCCAGGCCGCCGCCGTCACTGGGCGCACTGTTGTTCTTGAACGTGCTGTCGGTGACGGAGAGGGCGCCGGCGGTGAACACACCGCCACCGGAGGCGATCGTGGTATTCCCATCGAAAGTCGTGCGCGCGATGGTGACGCTCCCGCCGCCGATCAAGATGCCGCCCCCACCCCCGACACCGGCGTGGTTGCCGATGAATTGCGAATCGGAAATCGCCGTCGTGCTGAGGGCCGCGTGCGAGATTCCCCCACCCTCGTAACCGGCGTCGTTGTCGATGAACGCCGTGTTCGACACCGTGAGTGTGCCGTCGCTGTATATCGCGCCGCCGAACTGCGTGGCGGTGTTGTCGCTCAACACACAGTCGGACACGTCCACCGCGCCGCCGCCGTTGTGGATGGCGCCGCCATTCCCGGCAGCGCCATCGCTGAGCGTGAGGTCGGAGATGGTGAGCGATCCCGTCGGGGAGAGTACGAATATCCCGCTCGTATTGCTGCCGCTGATGGTCAGCACCGCGGCGCCCGGACCCGTGATGCTCAGGGGCTGGGCAATGTTCAGGGTGCCGGTGGTGAGGGCGATCGTGCCCGTCACGCTGGGATGGAAGTCGATCGTATCGCCGGAACCGGCCGCCGCAATCAGCGCGCGCAGCGAGCCCGCGCCAGCGTCGTTGTTGTTCATGACCGTCGCCGCCTGCGTCGCATCGAACCCGCTCAACAGGACGATCACGGTCAGGACGAACTGCCCTCCTACCCTCGCGAGATCACGTGCCATGGCCCCCCCTTGCTGAACGCGGCTACTGCGCCTTCGCTTTGAACTTCTCCGCTTCGTTCTTGATGATGTCGGGCGTGTCGTAGACGCCCTCGTAGCAAACGCTGTTGGTGCTGTTGACGAGCTGCGCGGTGACCGGCAGCGCGAACGGCCCCACGGGGGGATCGGGCAGGTTGACGCCCTTGCCCTTGAGCAGCGCTTTCGCCTTGCCGGCGGCGCCCTCCTTGAGCAGGACTTTGCCGACGCCGTCCGAGCTGCGGAGCAGGTCCTTGTACTTGAGACCCTTGGTACCGGCGGCCTCCCACAGCGTGCTCGGCGCCACCTCGATGACCGCGGCCGGCGAGGTCCCGGCGAAGACACACAGCGTGTACTGCGTCGTGGTGGCGGGACTGCCGAAGTCTGCCAGCATCGTCGCGTCGCCCTTCAGCCACTTCCAGATCAGCTTGTCCTTGTCGCTGTCGCCGGCGACGTTCTTGACCACCAGGATGGATTTCAGCGCGCTCCGGCAGGTGGTGCGGATGGCAGGCGCGCAGCTGCCGGCG